>NZ_JAYMHD010000051.1:176881-431221 GCF_035656535.1 Streptomyces sp. H51 | reverse complement strand
CCGCCAGGCCGCCGCCCACCCCGGCACCGCCCTCATCGAGATCTACCAGAACTGCAACATCTTCAACGACGGCGCCTACGAAGCCCTCAAGGACAAACAGCAGGCCCAGGAGACGGTGATCCGGCTGGAACACGGCCGGCCGATCCGCTTCGGCGCCGACCGGAGCAAGGGCGTGGTCCGCGACCGGGCCACCGGCGATCTGCAGGTCGTCCCCGTCACCCCCGACAACGAGAGCGAGATCCTGGTGCACGACGCGCACTCCGCCTCGCCGACGACGGCGTTCGCCCTGTCCCGGCTCGCCGACCCCGACACCCTGCACCACACCCCGATCGGCGTGTTCCGGTCCGTGGAACGGCCGGTGTACGACACGCTGATGGCCGACCAGCTGGAGCGGGCCGTCGAACTGCACGGCAAGGGCGACCTCGCCGCCCTTCTCACCGGCAACGACACCTGGACCGTGGGGAGTTCCTCATGACGTACGTGATCGCCCAGCCCTGCGTCGACATCAAGGACAAGGCCTGTGTCGACGAGTGCCCCGTCGACTGCATCTACGAGGGGCCGCGCAAGCTGTACATCAACCCCGACGAGTGCGTGGACTGCGGTGCCTGCGAGCCGGTCTGTCCGATGGAGGCCATCTTCTTCGAGGACGACGTGCCGCAGGAGTGGTCGGACTTCCGCACCGCGGACACGGAGTTCTTCGCCGAGCTGGGCTCCCCGGGCGGCGCCGGCGACCTCGGCCCGGTCGAGCGCGACCACCCCGTCGTCGCCGGGCAGCCCGTGCCGGCCGCCTGAGGGCGCCGCCGCGGGCGGATCCGGCCGACTACACGTCGAGGTCCACGACCACCGGCGCGTGGTCGGAGGCCCCCTTGCCCTTGCGCTCCTCACGGTCCACGTAGGCGTCGGTGACCGCCTTGGCGAACGGCTCGTTGCCGTACACCAGGTCGATGCGCATGCCGCGGTTCTTGGGGAAGCAGAGCTGACGGTAGTCCCAGTAGGTGAACGGGTGGTCGTACTTCAGCGGCCGCGGCACCACGTCGGACAGGCCCACCTCGCGCAGGGCGGTCAGGGCGGCCCGCTCGGCGGGGGTGACGTGGGTGGAGCCCTCGAAGGCGGCGACGTCGTAGACATCGTCGTCGGTCGGCGCCACGTTGTAGTCGCCGAGCACCGCGAAGGGCCTGCTGCCGCCCGCGTCGCCGGCGACCGCCGCCTTCAGTGCCTCGAACCACTGGAGTTTGTAGGCGTAGTGGGGGTGGCCGACCTCGCGTCCGTTGGGCACGTACACCGACCAGACGCGGACCGGGCCGCAGGTCGCCGAGACGGCGCGGGCCTCCCGCGCCCCGTCGTAACCGGGGTCGCCGGGGAGTCCCTTGACCACGTCCGCGAGGCCGACGCGGGAGAGCACCGCCACGCCGTTCCACCGGCCGGTGGCGTGCACCGCCGCCTCGTAGCCCAGCTCGCGCAGCTGGTCGAGCGGGAACTGCTCCTCGGCCAGCTTGGCCTCCTGCAGGCACAGGACGTCCGTGCCGCTGCTCTCCAGCCAGGCCAGCAGCCTCGGCAGGCGGGCGGTGATCGAGTTCACGTTCCAGGTCGCGATGCGCATGCCTGACAACCTACCGGGCGGGTACGACAACCCGTCCGCCCCGCCCGCGGCGCCCGGCCCCGCCCGGTCCCTAGACGTCGGCCGAGTCGCCGGGGGTCAGGCGCAGGTGTTCGGCGCCGCCCAGGGCCCCGATCTGACGATCGTAGATGGGGCGGGCGAGGTCGGTGAGCAGGGCGTCGTGGATGTCGTAGGCACGCTGCGGCTTGACCTCGCGGACGTAGTCGATGACCTCGGAGATCTTGTTCCAGGGGGCCATGACGGGCAGCATCAGCGTCCCCACCGGCCGGTCCGGGACGGTGAGCGCGTCGCCCGGGTGGAAGACCTGCCCGCCGTCGATCAGGTAGCCGACGTTGGTGATGCGCGGGATGTCCGGGTGGATCACCGCGTGCAGTTCCCCGTGGACCTGGACATCGAAACCGGCGGCTTCGAAGGTGTCGCCGTGACCGACGGTGTGCACCCGGCCCGGGAAAGCGGCCGAGATCTGGTCCGCGACCGACTTCAGCGTCCAGATCTCGGCGGCCGGGTTGGCCTCCATGGCGGTCCGCAGCCGGCCTTCGTCGAAGTGGTCGGGGTGCTCGTGCGTGACGAGGAGGGCGTCGGCGCCGACGGCGGCGTCCTCCTCGCTGAACCCTCCGGGGTCGAGGACGAGCGTGCGCCCGTCCTTCTCCAGGCGCACGCAGGAGTGGGACTTCTTCGTGAACTTCATGCGTCCATCCTGCCCCGTCGCGCGGCGGCCGGGGCGGCCCAGCCCGGTGCTCCGGCCACCCGGCCCGCGACCACCGCCCCTGCCGTGATCACTGTCCGGTCCACGGCCACCGCCCGGTCCACGGCCGACCCGCGGTCCACGGTCACTGCCCGGTCCATGGCCACCGCCCGGTCCACGGTCACTGCTCCGGAGTGGTCTCCTCCTGGACGACCTGCCGCGCCACCTCGAAGGCGCGCCCGGCCGCGGGCACGCCGCAGTAGACGGCCGCCTGCAGCAGGACCTCCTTGATCTCGGCCGGGGTCAGACCGTTGCGCAGCGCGGCGCGGGTGTGGGCGGCGAGGTCCTCCAGGTGCCCGCCCGCCACCAGCGCGGTGAGGGTGACACAGCTCCGGGTGCGGCGGTCGAGACCGGGCCGGTCCCAGATCTCGCCCCACGCGTAGCGGGTGACGAAGTCCTGGAAGTCTCCCGAGAACTCGCCGGCCTGGGCCAGCGCCCGGTCGACGTGCGCGTCGCCGAGCACCTCGCGGCGCAGTTTGATCCCGGTGTCGTAGGGGTCGGGCCGTTCCGCGGGGTGCGCGGGCGCGACGGCGGCCGGGGCGATCTCGGCGATCGGCGCGGACCGCGCGGGGGCGGCCGGGACCGGCGTGGCGGGGACCGCGGGAAGGGCCGTCCGGCCGGTGGGGGGCTCGGCCGGGCCGGCCTGCCAGGCGGTGGAGAAGTGCCGTACCAGCAGGTCGGTGACGGCGCCGGGCTGCTCCACCGGTACCAGGTGGGAGGCGCCCGGCACCACGGCGAGCCGGGCGTCCGGTATGCCGGCGACCAGCGTGCGGGCCTCGGCGGGGCCGGTGACCTGGTCGTCGGAGCCGACGAGGACCACGGTCGGCACGCCGATGCGGCCGAGTTCGGCCCGTGCGTCGAACGCGGCGAGCGCCTCGCAGGCGGCGATGTAGCAGCCGGGGTCGGTGGTGCGCACCATCTGCACCGCCCACTCGGTGATGGCCGGCTGGGCGGTCGCGAACTCCTCGGTGAACCAGCGGCCGGGGGACGTGCGGGCGATGGGGTCGAGGCCGTTGGTGCGGACGATCACGCCGCGCTGGCGGAACTCGTCGGCCGTGCCGAAGCGGGGCGAGGCGGCGACCAGCGCCAGCGAGGCGAGCCGCTCCGGCCGACGCAGGGCCAGTTCGATGCCGATCGCCCCGCCGAACGCGCATCCCGCGTAGCCGAAGCGCCGTACGCCGAGCCCGTCGAGCACGTCGAGCAGCCGGGCCGCGAGCTCGGGCACCGAGCCCGCCGGGTGGGCCGGGGAGCCGCCGTGCCCCGGCAGGTCGAACCGGAGGACGCGCCACTGCTTCGCCAGCTCCGGAACCTGCCGGTCCCACATGTGCCAGGTGGTGCCCAGTGAGGGACCCAGGATCAGGACCGGAGCGTCTTCCGGCCCGTCAAAGCGGTATTGCAGGGTGTTCGGTGGTGTCTCACTCACGCCCCAGACCCTCTCACGTCTCACGGACGCCCCTAAAATGCGGGGGTGCTGGGCCCCGGTCTGACCAGGTCGAAGACCTCACGGGCGGCATACCGTTCGAGGCATCGGATGATCTCAGGCCGCGTCTTGCCCTCCTTCGTGCGGCGTTCGTAGTACGCCTGGGTGCGGGGGTCGTGGCGCAGCCGGGTGAACACGATGCGGTGCAGGACGGCGTTGGTCTGCCGGTCGCCGCCGTGGTTGAGCCAGAGCCGGATGGTGGTGGGGATGCCGGCCGGGGAGCCGGACATCAGCGTGACGTCGGCGGCCTCGATGGCGACGTCGGTGCCGGTGCCGATCGCCAGCCCGACATCGGCCCGGGCCAGCGCCGGGGCCTCGTTGATGCCGTCGCCGGCCATGCCGACCCTGCGGCCCTCGGCCTGCGGGCGGGCGACCTCGGCGGCCTTGTCCTCGGGGCGTACCTCGGCGAGCACACGGTCGATGCCCACCAGCCGCAGCGGACGCCCGGCCCGCACCCGGATCCGGTTCGGGGCGTACCCGCACCGCAGCCGTCCCGCCCTGGCGAAAACCTGGAGCGGCATGGCGGTCACGGACGGATGATGAACGCCTGCCGCATCCCTATGATCATCGTCGCGGTCGTACTGGTCGCCACCGGCATCGTCAGCATCGGCTGGCTGTTCGCCGCGTTCGCCTGTCCGGCCGTGATGACGCTGATGATGCGGGGCATGAGCGACGACGGGCACCGCTGACCCGTGACGACGTCGCCCGGCTGTGGCCGAGTTCACGAGGTCCGTTGAGACCGTCGCCACCGACTACCGCCTGCTGAACCGCAGGGCACGAGATGCTCGGTCCGGTCGTCTACGACCGGACCGAGCCGTCGACGAACGCCGTCACCAGCCGCGTCATCAGGGGCCGTGGGTCAGGCGTGCCCGGCCAGCTCGTCATCAGGAGGTGATGTGCGGTGCCGACGACCGCGAGCGCCACCGTGCACGGATCGACGTTCTCCGTCACCCGGCCGAGCTCCCGCTCGGCCTTCAGGTAGCCGGTGATGGCCTCCTGGATCGCCATGAAGCCAGGAGCCCCGCCTTCCAGTGCCTCGCGGATGCGCAGCGCGGCGGCGGGACGCGTCATGGCCAGGCCCGAGATGGCGGGACCGCCGGAGTCGAACAGCGCGAGGGCCACGGCCTCGAGGTTCCGTGCCACCGTGCCCTGGCCGGCGAGCCCCGAGAGTTCCCGCGCCTTCGCCGCCGTCCGCGCGAACCGGTCGAGGCAGAGCTCGGCCACGAACTCGTCCAGTCCCGCGAAGTGCGTGTGCAGCAGTCCCTTGGCGCAGCCCGCCTCGGTGGTGACGGACCGGCTGGTGAGCGCGCCGGGCCCGTCCCTTTCCACGACGCGCTCGGCGGCCGCGAACAGCCGTTCGCGGACGTCCGGTGTCGCCACTCCGCGCGGTGACATGGGCTCCTTCTCCGTTCCGCCTCCACAGCCCCCTGGAGGCACGCTTCGGATAGTAGTCGGCATTGCAAGTTTGGGCAGCCGCCCATATTGTTTGGGCGTACGCCCATTCTCTCCCGTGCACCTCCGGAGGCTCCCGTGCAGGACATCGTCAACACCGAGCAGGCGCAGGCGTGGAACGGCTCCGAAGGAGTCCACTGGGCCCGCAACCAGGACCGCTGGAACGCCGTGAACGAGGGCTTCGACGAGCCGCTCCTCGACGCCGCCGGAATCACCGGGGACCACCGGACCCTCGACCTCGGTTGCGGCTCCGGGCAGACCACCCGCCGCGCCGCTCTCCGGGCGCCCCGAGGGCGCGCGCTGGGTCTGGACCTGTCCGGCCCGATGCTGGCCGAGGCCCGGGCGCGAGCGGCGCGGGAGGGCGTAGCCAACGTCTCCTTCACACAGGGCGACGCGCAGGCGTACCCCTTCGAGGCGGGTGCGTTCGACGCGGCGATCAGCCGCTACGGGGTGATGTTCTTCGCCGACCCCGTGGCGGCCTTCGGCAACGTCGCCAAGGCACTGCGGCCCGGCGGGAGTCTGGCGTTCGTCTGCCCTGCCGATGCCGCGCTCAACGAGTGGGTGGCGGCGGTCGCGTCACTGCGCGATCTCCTGCCCGTCGGCGACTTCGGGCAGCCCGGGCTGCCCGGCATGTTCTCGCTCGCCGACCCGGACCGCATCCGCGACGTCCTCACCCGGGCCGGACTCACCGGCATCGCGATCAAGCAGGTGGAGGCGTACGGGGTCTGGGGACGCGGGGCCGAGGACGCGGCACGGTTCCTGCTGGGGACGGGACCCGGTCGCCATCTGCTGGACCAGGCCGACCAGCCCGCGCAGGCTCGTGTCCTCCGTACCCTGACGGACCATCTGCGCGACCACGAGGCGGCGGACGGCACGGTCCGGCTGCGCAGTACGTCGTGGCTGGTCACGGCGGAGCGTCCGGCCGATCCGTCAGACGGGCGCTGACACTCGCCCTGTCGGTGCGGCACGCGGCCGACGCCGGACCGGGTCGCCGCCGCCGCTCCGCCGCCCGCGGGCCTCGGGGCGGCCGTTCGACGGCTGCCCCGAGGCCCGGCCGGCCCGGGGATCCACTGCTTGCCGAGCGTCTTGTTCATCTCGGTGATCTCGGCCGACTGCGAGGTGACACGATCGACTTCGCCATCGCCTGGGCCGGCGTCGGGACAGGAGTTGCACCCTGTCGTGGCCTGCTCGGTGAAGAAGCCCCGTGGTGATGGTTCCCGACGGGGCTCCGCCGTATCACCAGCGATCACCTGTCACGAATTGCGCGGACCCTCCCGGACCAGAAGGCGCTGACCTGCAATTCCATGCCCGCAATGGACCAGCGCCCACGGACGCCTATGACAACCTGTGCCAGGTGGTGCCCGGTGAGGGACCTGGGATCAGGACCGGGGCCTCTTCCGGACCCGGCCTGTCGAAGCGGTACTGGAGGGTGTTCTGTGGTGTCCCGCTCACCCCTCAGGACCTCTCACGTGTCACGGGATCCCCATGACGCGGCACCCGTTCGAGCCGGGGAAGCCTGGACCCCTCGGGGGTCCAGGCCGGCCCGCCGCGTCCGTCAGGCGTACGGCAGGTGCAGGACGGAGAGGTTGCCGGTGCCCAGGGCGCTGGCGCTGGTGCCGAGGGCGTTCCAGACCTTCGCCTGGACCTTTCCGTTCTTCAGGTCACAGGTCGAGCCGCTGGACGAGGCCAGACCCTTGGACTGCGTGTAGTGCTCCCATCCCGCCACCGGGTCGGTGGCGAAGTAGTTGTAGGTCTCCACACGGTCCCAGCTGCCGTCGCCGGTGCAGTCGTAGGACAGCCGCACCTGGACGCCGTTGCCGACCGCGGTGCCGGCGTCGACCGCGAGGTCGAAGGTCGGGGTGCCGCCGTTGTAGGTGAGGTTGACACCGGCTGCGGTCATCGTCACCGGCTGGTACGGGCTGCCGTCGTGGTTCGCGCCGTCGCCGGCGGTCACCGAGACGCTGCCGGCGGCGCTCGTGCCGGGGGTCAGCGAACCGTCGTTCTGCAGGTACAGCGTCGGCGAGGTGATACCCGTTCCCGACGTCGTGGTCGACGTGGCCGAGGCCGACGGGCTGCCGCCGCCGTCGGTCATCGTGTAAGGCAGGTTGAACACCGAGAGGTCGCCGGTGCCCAGGGCGCCGGGGTTGCTGCCCAGGGCGTTCCAGACCTTCGCCTGGACCTTTCCGTTCTTCAGGTCACAGGCGGTACCGGTGGCCGAGACCAGCCCGGAGGTCTCCTTGTAGTGCTCCCAGCCCGGGACCGGGTCGGTGGCGTAGTAGTGGTAGGTCTCCACACGGTTCCAGGTGCCGCTGCCGGTGCAGTCGTAGGACAGCTGCACCTGGACGGCGTTGCCGACCGCGGTGCCGGCGTCGACCGCGAGGTCGAAGGTCGGGGTGCCGCCGTTGAAGGTGCCGGTCAGACCGCCGGCGGTGAGCGTCACCGGCTGGTACGGGCTGCCGTCGTGGTTGGCGCCGTCGGCGGAGGGCACCGGGACACTGCCGGATGCACTCGTCGCGGCGGTCAGCGACCCGTCGGTCTGCGCGTAGAGCGTCGAGGAGTTGCCGCCGCCGGGGGGCGGGCTGGTGCTCGCGGGCGGGGTCGAGATGTCCGTCGACGGCGGGGTGGAGGTGTCCGTCGACGGCGGGGTGCCGTTGCCGCCGCTCCAGTTCTGCGCTCCGGAGGCGACCGTCTTCCCGGCGGGGACGTCGACGGTGGTTCCGTCGGAGAAGTGCACCGTCGAACCCGTGCCGGTGGCGTCGGAGGCGACGTAGGTGCGTTCGCCGTTCTTCACGAAGACCGAGCTCAGCGGGCTGTCCGCGGTGACGGTGGTGTCGACGGTGCCCAGGGCGGCGAGGTTGCGGATCCAGTGGAAGGTGTGCGCCTTGCTCTCGCCCTCCTCCGAGGCGAAGGAGTTGTTCGCCTTGAAGTTGGCGAGGGCCGCGGCGCCGTCGCCGAGGGCCTGGTACTCGTACCAGATGTCGGTCCAGATGGTGGGCTGGGTCTTGCCGCTCTGGTCCAGCATCTCCTGGTAGTTGGCCTTGACGTACGCCGGGTCGTAGCCCAGGTACAGGTGGCCGCCGGTCACCGGCAGCAGGTTGATGCCCTGGATCTGCTCGGGCGCGCTGGAGAACCAGGTGGAGTAGGCGCCGCCGTTGCCCCAGACCATGCCGACTTCCTTGTGCTTGAAGTCGGAGGGGTAGACGTCGTCCTTGGTGTCGAACCAGTAGTCCTGGATCGCGGCGGCCTGCGTGGTGTACATGTAGATGCCCGCGTCGCGGACGGTCTTGTTCCCGGTGGCGATGCCCCACTGGATCAGCGCGTTGTCGAAGTTCATGCCCTCCGACGACGACTCCTGGTTGTTGCCCGCGGCGAACGAGCCGTGGCCCGAGGCCCAGTCGTGGCCGCTGTAGATGTCGAAGTCACGCAGGTAGGGGAAGCGCTTGTCGGTGCGGTCGTAGTTGTTCGCGTCGCGGATGAGCAGGTCGACCATGCCGCCGTACTGGCCGGAGGCGGCCCAGGCCGGGTCGAACTTGGCGAGGGTCGCGGCGGCCGCGACGTAGTAGCCGTAGTGGAAGTGGTGGTCGTTGAGTTCCTGGTCGGAGCCGTAGGAGGCCGGGTAGCCGATCAGGGTGCCCCACTTGTCGTCGTAGTAGAACAGGTGCCCCGTCTCGTTCTGCGACGCGGTGAACCAGTCCGTCAGCTTCGACTTGATCGTGGCCAGGGCCGCGTCGCGCACCGCCGTGTTGCCGGTCTGGTCGGCGATCTCCGCCAGGCGCGCGGCCCGTCCGAGCCCCTTGCCCGTCCAGTAGGTGTCGTCGCTCTGCTGCCGGGCCGGGTCGGCCTTCTCCGCGTTCAGGTAGTTCTGCAGCGTGGTGGAGTCGGAGCCGGAACTGTCGGCGACCGCCGGCACCTCGGGCAGGACACCGTGGAAGAGCATCGACGTCGTGAAGGAGTCGATGCCCGCGAGGATCTTGAGCGGGCCGCGGGAGGAGATGTACTTCTCCGGCAGCGGGGTGCCGCCGGCGAGGTACCGCCACTGGTGCGGCATCAGGGCGGCGACCGTACCGGTCCCCGTTCCCTCCATCGCCTTGGTGGTGTACTTGTAGGTCGTCGTGACGGTGCTGGTCGCCTCGTCGTACGTGTAGGAGACGGCGGTACCGGTGACGTGGTCGTGGGCGTACTTGGCGTACTCGTCCGCGAGCGCGGCCCGGTCGGACGCCGAGGTCGACGACGTGGTCGGCAGCACCGCGACGGAGAAGTAGTCCTTGCCGCCCAGCGAGGAAGTGAGGGTGGAACCGCTCACGGACCAGGTGGAACCGGTCGGGGCGAAGGCGACGTAGTCGTGCCCGTTGATGTTGTAGCCGATGGTGCCGCCGGAGTTGGACCACACGTTCAGGGTCGCGGTGGAGGAACCCTTGATCTGCGCGTTGCCGCCGGTGGCGCGGTAGTACGAGAAGGGCAGACCGGAGCCGATGGTGGCCCGCAGCGTGTGCGCGCCGTCCGTCAGCAGGGGGCTGACGGTCCAGTCGGTCCAGTCGTCGACCTTCACCTCGGGGGCGGCGAGACCCGCGACGCCGACGGTGAAGTCCTCGGCGTAGTTGTAGTGGTACTCACCGACGCCCTTGGCGCTGCCGGAGATCGCCGGGGTGGTGCTGTAGGAGACGCCCAGGCCGCCGGACTGGGCCTTGTAGCCGAGCGGCTGCGCGAACAGCGGCTCGCCGTAGGCGCAGTTGGTGCGCTTCCACAGGATCGACGACCACCAGTCGTTGGTGGGCACCGCTCCCGACGGGGCGTTGGGCGTGGCCCAGCGCCGGGGGTTGGTCGACAGGTCGCCACAACCCGACGGCAGCGGGCCGGGAGGGGTCGTGGTGTAGCTGCCCTGGCCGACGGTTCCGGCGCTGGCGGACTGTGAGGTGAGCACGGTCAGCACGGCGCCGAGCAGGGTGACCACCAGCCCGATGACCGCGGTCCGCGAGTGCCGGGAAGACGGCCGGGCGGGTCTGTGCCCAGTGGCCGGGGAGGCGTCCGTTGGAGCGCCGCGCTCCGCCGCTCCGGGCGGCGGATGGCTCGCAGAGTGCATGGAATCTCCTGTTGGTGAGGCGTCGCGCGGGCCGCACGCGACCAGACAGACGTATGTGCTCCCGTGGAGCACATACGCGAGGAGAGGAACAGCCGCGGGCGGTGGCCGGTCGCGCTGGGCTGGAGGGTGCGCCCTCACGGTTTTTGAGAGCGTTTTCAAGATGGGGAGGCTAGGGACAGCGTCCGGACAGTGTCAACACATGTGCACCGTTCTTTCGAGGGGCCTTCACGGCGAGGTGCCGATTTCCACTCGCCCACAACGCCCGATGCAGCTCAGACACTTGACGGAGCGCCAGGCCGATTGCACTGTCGTACGGGCCGAGAGCGCTCTCAGAGGTTGTCGGCGCACGGACACCGCCTCACGACCTGGAGACCGATCCCCATGCCTCCGTTCAGACCATTCCGGCCACTGGCTCTCGGCGCCGCGGCTCTCGCCGTCTGCCTCGCGGCCGGCGCCTGCACCCTCTCGGACAGCGATTCCGCGAACAGGATCACCCTGACCGTCGACCTGTTCGGATCCTTCGGGTTCAAGGAGGCGGGCCTGTACGACGAGTACATGAAGGCCCATCCGAACATCGTCATCAAGGAGTCCGGGACGCCCGACGAGGGCCGGTACTGGAAGAACCTCAGGAACAGGCTGGACTCGGGCACCGGACTGGCGGACGTCCAGGGCCTGTCGGCGGACCGGCTGGCCGGCGTGGTGCGGCGCCGGGCGGGCAGTTTCACCGACCTGAGGGCCGTCGGCCTCGCCGCCGCCGACCAGGGGCTCCTGCCGTGGAAGAGCGCCGCCGCCACGGCCGGGGACGGCAGGGTGCTGGCCGTCGGCACCGACAGCGGACCCGAGGCGATCTGCTACCGCACCGATCTCCTGAAGGCCGCCGGCCTTCCGACCAGGCGCGACAAGCTCGCGGCCAAGTGGTCCACCTGGGACGGCTACTTGGCGCTCGGCAGGAAGTACGCGGCCAAGGCCGGGCCCGGCCACGCCTGGACGGACAGCGCCGAGAGCCTGTTCACCGCCGAGATGGGGCAGCAGCGCGTGCGCTACACCGACGAACACGGCAAGCCCGTGCACGCGGACAACCCCGCCGTGAAGACGGCGTGGAAGCATGCCGCCCGCCTCGTCGAGGACCGGCTGACGGCCAAGGCGCCGCAGAACAGCGCGAAGTGGAACAAGGCCCTGTCGTCCGGTGGGTTCGCGACGGTGATCTGCCCCGCCTGGATGCTCGACCGCATCGAGGCCCGGGCCGGCGACCGCTACGCCGGCCGGTGGGACGTGGCGCCCGCACCCGGGAGGGCCGGCAACGTCGGCGGCTCCTACCTGGCGATTCCCGGCACGTCGAAGCACCCCGAGGAGGCCGCGGCACTGGTCGAATGGCTCACCGCCGAGCAGCAGCAGGTCAGGCTGTTCACCCGGCGCGGCCTCTTCCCGTCCAGCCAGGGAGCGCAGGCGCAGGTCAGGCTGGCCCAGGACCCGTACTTCAACAACGCTCCGGTCGGGGAGATCTTCACCCAGGCCGCCGCCGGGACGGCCGTATGGGTGTCCGGGGCCGACGACACCGCGGTGCAGCGGGAGTTCGACGACGAGCTGCGCGCGATGGAGAGTGCCGGAATCTCGCGGGAGACGGGCTGGAAGCGCGCGTTGGCCGGCGCCGACAAGATCGTCGGGTCGCGCTGACACCTTCGGGCGGCGCGCTCCCGCCGCCGGACGGCGTAGAGCGCTCTCAACCGTTGGCCGCCCGCCGTCGACGGCCGGGCTTCCCCGGCCACTGCGGCGCGGCAGCGCGTGGGCCGGCCGCGACCGCCGCCATGGCGAACTCAAGGGGATGAATCACCGGCCGAACCCGCACACACGCCGGACCGGCGCCCGGAACGTCCCACCCCACCCCCGTGACCAGGGGCGCGGCACCCGCACGGCCACACGTTCGACGCCGGACCGGCCCGCCCGGCCGCCGCGGCCGGGCACGTCCGGGCCCGCTTGATTCATTCCGTTGCCGGCAGGGCCCTTGACGTCCGGGGGGCCGCTGCGGAAACTCTGACAACCGCTTGAGAGCGCTCTCAGAGCGCCCGGCGGTCCTGTCCCGTACTCCGTCCCCGAAGCCATCGGAGGCTTCCATGCACATCTCTCGAGCCGCCGGACGAGCCACCCTCAGACTCGGGGCGGTCGCACTTGCCGGTGCTCTCCTCGCCGCCTGCGGGTCCGGTTCCTCGGACTCCTCCCAGTCGCCCGGCAAGAACGGGAAGGTCACTCTCACGGTCGACCTGTTCGGCACCTTCGGCTTCAAGGAGGCCGGCCTGTACGACGAGTACCAGAAGCTGCACCCCAACGTCACGATCAAGGAGTCCAGCACCGAGAACGAGGCCGACTACTGGAAGGCGCTGCAGACCCGGCTCGCCGGCGGCGGCGGCCTCGCCGACGTCCAGGGCATCGAGGTGGGCCGCGTCCCGTCGGTCACCCAGCAGCAGGCCGACAAGTTCGAGGACCTGAACGCCTTCGGGGCCGAGGCCCTGAAGAACGACTACTCCGAGGCCAAGTGGGCGGGGATGGCCACGCCCGACGGCCGCACCCTCGGCCTGGGCACCGACGTCGGCCCGGAGGCGATCTGCTACCGCTCCGACCTGTTCCAGAAGGCCGGGCTGCCCACCGACCGCGACGAGCTGGCGAAGCAGTGGGCCGACTGGGACGGCTACCTCGAACTGGGCAAGCGGTACCAGGCCAAGGCGGGCGCCAAGAGCCACTGGATGGACAGCGTCGGCAGCCTCTACTCGCTGATCATCGGGCAGCAGAAGGAGCGCTACTACGACGCCTCCGGAAAGCTGATCTACCAGGACAACCAGGCCGTCAAGTCGGCCTGGGACACGTCGGTCAAGGCCGCCCAGGACGGGTTGAGCGCCAGGCTCGCCCAGTGGACGCCGGCCTGGAACCAGGCGTTCAGCAGCGGTTCCTTCGCCACCATCGGCTGCCCCGCCTGGATGCTCGGCTACATCAAGGGCCAGGCCGGTGCCGCCGGCACCGGCAAGTGGGACGTCGCCCCGCTGCCCGGCGGCGCGGCCGGCAACTGGGGCGGCTCGTACCTGTCCATCCCCAAGGGCTCGCAGCACGCGAAGGAGGCCTACGCCCTGATCAAGTGGCTGACGGCGGCTCCGCAGCAGGAGAAGCTCTTCAAGAAGCAGGGCAGCTTCCCCTCCAGCGTCGGCGCCATCGAGGCGGTCAAGGACGTCAAGGACGCCTACTTCGGCAACGCTCCGATCGGTGAGATCTTCGGCAAGGCCGCCGAGACCTCTCCCGTCCAGGTGATGGGCGTGCACGACAACGACGTGAACGTGCAGATCACCAACGCGCTCGGCGAGGTCGAACGCAAGGGCACCAGCGGCGCCACCGCGTGGAGCCACGCCGAGAAGGGCATCGAGAACGCGGTCGGCTGACGAGCCGCCGGCCGCCGTGGGGCGCGAAGGTCCTTCCTCCTCCCCGGCTCCGCCGCTCCTTCGCGCCCCTCCCCCTGACGTCCCTGCCGGACCTCTTCGATCGAAGGTCTCACCATGACCCTGACCGCCACCGCCCCGCGGCGGACGGCGCGGCCACCGGCCCCCCTGCGGCGGCACCTGGCCCGGCTGTCGCCGTACGCGTACGTCACTCCGTTCTTCGCCCTGTTCGCCGCCTTCGGGCTGTTCCCGCTGCTCTACACCGCGTACGTCGCTTTCTACCGCGTCGAGCTGCAGACACCGGGGGAGATGGAATGGCGGGGCCTGGGCAACTACACCGCGATCCTCGGCGACGAGTTCTTCTGGACCGCGCTGCGCAACACCTTCACCATCGGCGTGATCTCCACCGTCCCGCAGCTGCTGATGGCGCTCGGCCTGGCCCACCTGCTCAACTACAAGCTGCGCGGCCGCAACTTCTTCCGCGTCACCATGCTGCTGCCCTACGCCACCTCCGTGGCCGCGGCCACCCTGGTCTTCGCCCAGCTCTTCGGGCGCGACTTCGGCCTGATCAACTACCTGATCGGCCTGGTCGGCATCGACCCGGTCGACTGGCAGTCCGGCACGGTCGCCTCGCAGATCGCCGTGTCCACCATCGTCACCTGGCGCTGGACCGGCTACAACGCGCTGATCTACCTGGCCGGCATGCAGTCGATCCCGGCCGAGCTGTACGAGGCGGCCGAGCTGGACGGCGCCTCACGCTTCCGGCAGTTCCTTCACGTCACGCTGCCCGGACTGCGCCCCACCGTCCTGTTCACCGTCGTGGTGTCCACCATCGGCGCCACCCAGCTGTTCGGCGAACCGCTGCTGTTCGAGGGAAGCATCTCCGGCGGCATCTCGCACCAGTACCAGACCCTCGGCCTGTACATGTACGAGCAGGGCTGGGGCTTCTTCCACCTCGGCCGTGCCGCCGCCATCGCCTGGGTGATGTTCCTGCTCATCGTCCTGCTGGTGCTGGTCAACACCGCCATCGCCCGTCGCCGCAGCGGTAAGGAGACCACCGAGCGATGACCACACTCGCCACACCGCAGCGCACCCGCGAGTCCGCCGATCCGGGTACCCGTCCTGTCTCCCGCCCGCGCGGGGGGCGGGCGGGGGGCCAGCACCACGGGGGCCGTCTGGCGTACGTGATCCTCATCGCGGCAGCCCTGTTCTCGGCGTTCCCCTTCTACTGGACGATCGTCGCGGCCACCCGCTCCAACGCGGATCTGGCCAGGAGGCCCCCGGCGCTGCTGCCCGGCGGCAACCTGATGCACAACTTCCGCCAGGTGCTGGAGCAGGCCGACATCGGCAAGGCGCTGCTCAACTCACTGATCGTCTCCGGATCGGTGACGGTGGGGACCGTCATGTGCTCCACCCTGGCCGGCTTCGCCTTCGCCAAGCTCCGCTTCCGGGGCCGCAACGCGCTGCTCGCCCTCACCGTCGGCACCATGATGATCCCGCCCCAGCTCGGGGTGATCCCGCTGTTCATGGTCATCGCCGAGCTGCACTGGGTGAACCAGCTCCAGGCCGTCATCCTGCCCGGGCTGGTGTCCGCCTTCGGAGTCTTCTTCATGCGCCAGTACCTGGTGCAGGCACTGCCCGACGAGCTGATCGAGGCGGGGCGGGTCGACGGCGCGTCGACGGCGCGGATCTTCTGGAGCATCGTCGTCCCGGTCGCACGGCCGGGCATGGCGGTACTCGGGATCCTGACCTTCATGGCCTCCTGGAACGACTTCTTCTGGCCGATCATCGCCCTCACCTCGCAGGAGCCGACGGTGCAGGTCGCCCTGCGACAGCTGGGCGGAGGGTACGTGCACGACCAGTCCGTCATCATGGCCGGCACCCTGCTCGGCACACTGCCCGTGCTGCTGGTCTTCGGCCTGCTCGGCCGGCACATCGTGGGCGGCATCATGCAGGGCGCCGTCAAGGGGTAGGCGCGGCGCCGACCACGCCTGCCGGCGCGGACGCCACGTCACGCCGCAGACGGCCCCCGGTCCGTCTTCCTGTGCCCCGGCGCGGTTTCGTCCGCCCCGCTCATCCGCCCCGGGGCCGGGCCGGCCGGGGGCCCGCCCGTACGTCCCCGCCCGGCGGTCCGCGGCCGGACGACCCCTTCCACAACCGACGCAGCACCGGGGAGCGGCCACAGCCCGCGCCTTCGGTACGACATCACGATGGAGCTTCGATGACCACTGCCACCCCCCGCACCACGGACGTCTCCGAGAGGACGTTCCCGTCGGGGTTCCGCTGGGGTGCCGCGACCGCCGCCTACCAGATCGAGGGGGCCGCGCACGAGGACGGTCGCACACCGTCCATCTGGGACACCTTCAGCCGGACGCCGGGGAAGGTCCGCAACGGCGACACCGGGGACATCGCGGCCGACCACTACCACCGCATGCCCGAGGACGTGGCGCTCATGGCCGCCCTCGGCCTGACGGACTACCGCTTCTCCGTCTCCTGGCCCCGGGTGCAGCCGACGGGCCGCGGTCCGGCCAGCCAGAAGGGCCTGGACTTCTACCGCGCCCTGGTCGACGAGCTGCTCGCCAAGGGCATCCACCCCGTGCTGACCCTCTACCACTGGGACCTCCCGCAGGAGCTGGAGGACGCCGGCGGCTGGCCCGAGCGTGACACCGCCCACCGGTTCGCCGAGTACACCGCGCTCGTCGCCGACGCGCTGGGCGACCGGGTCGGCACCTGGACGACGCTGAACGAACCGTGGTGCGCGGCGTTCCTCGGCTACGCCGAGGGCGTCCACGCGCCGGGCCGCACCGAACCGGAGGCCGCGCTGCGGGCGGCGCACCACCTGAACCTGGCCCACGGCCTGGGCGTCGGTGTGCTGCGCCGGCTGGTGCAGCCGTCGGCCGAGGTATCGCTGACCCTCAACCTCGCCGCCGTCCGCCCGCTGAGCGACGGCCCCACCGACGTGGACGCGGCTCGGCGGATCGACGCGCTGGCCAACCGCGTCTTCCTGGACCCGGTCTTCCACGGCCGCTATCCGCACGACCTGCGGGCGGACACCGCGGCGCTCACCGACTGGTCCTTCGTGCGGGACGGCGACCTGGCGATCATCTCCCGCCCCGTCGACAGCCTGGGCATCAACTACTACACGCCCACCGTGGTCGCCGCCGGCTCCCACCCGCTGCCGTCGGCCTGGCCCGCCGCTCAGGACCGGGCGATGTTCCTGCCCGCCCGGGGCCCGCGCACCGCCATGGACTGGCCGGTGGACGCCGACGGCCTGTACGAACTGCTGACCCGGCTGCGGGACGAGCTGCCGGACACCCCGCTGCTCGTGACCGAGAACGGCGCGGCCTACGACGACTACGCCGACCCGCACGGTGCCGTTCACGACCCGGAACGGATCTCGTACCTCGGAGCGCACCTGGAGGCGGTGCACCGGGCGATGGCGGAAGGCGCCGACGTCCGCGGGTACTTCCTGTGGTCGCTGCTGGACAACTTCGAGTGGGCCTACGGCTACAGCAAGCGATTCGGCATGGTGCACGTGGACTACGCCAGCCAGCGCCGCACTCCGAAGGACAGCGCGCTGTGGTACGCGGACGTGGTGGCGCGCTCCGGGCTGCCGCGCTCCTGACCCGGCGCGGGCCTCCCGGCCCGGCCGGGCCCACGCCGGGTCCGGCGAGCCGGGGGCCGTGTGCCCGGCGCGGACGTGCGGCGCGCGCAAGCTGACATGAGAGCGCTCTCTAAAAGAACGGCGGCCAGTGGGCCACCCGGGGGTTACGCTGTTCAGGATCCCTGAGAGGAGCGTTCCTTGTCCGACCAGATCTCCGTGCGCCGCCCCACGCTGGAAGCCGTCGCCGCACGGGCGGGCGTCTCGCGGGCCACCGTGTCCCGAGTCGTCAACGGGGGCGACGGAGTGCGCGAGGCCCTGGTGGAGAAGGTGCGCCGTGCCGTCGACGAATTGGGGTACGTGCCGAACCAGGCGGCCCGTACCCTGGTCACCCGGCGCACCGGGGCGATCGCCGTCATCGCCGCGGAGCCGGAGACCAAGGTCTTCACCAACCCCTTCTTCGCCGAGCAGCTCCTGGGCATCAGCCGGGAGCTGGCCGGGCACGACCACCAGCTGGTCCTGCTGCTCACGGAGGGAGCGGCCGACTACGAGCGGGTGGGCCGCTACCTCGCCGGCGGACACGTCGACGGTGCCGTGCTGTTCTCCCTGCACGACGAGGACCCGCTGCCGGACATCGTCCGCCGGGTCGGCATCCCGACCGTCTTCGGCGGCCGTCCCTGCTGGCCGGGAGCGGAGACGGACCGCAACCTCCTCTACGTCGACTCGGACAACCGCGGCGGCGCCCGCGAGGCTGTCCGCCACCTCATCTCGCTGGGACGCAGCCGTATCGCGACGATCACCGGGCCGATGGACCAGATGGCGTCCGTCGACCGGCTCGACGGCTACCACGACATCCTGATGGACGCCGACCCCCGGCTCGTCGTCGAGGGCGACTTCAGCGAAGCGAGCGGCGCGCAGGCGATGGCCGAGCTGCTGGACCGCGTCCCCGACCTGGACGGGGTCTTCGTCGCCTCCGACCTCATGGCCGTGGGCGCGCTGCGCGTCCTGCGGGAACGCGGGCGCCGGGTGCCCGAGGACGTGGCGGTGGTCGGCTTCGACGACATGGCGAAGGTGGCCGAGCTGACCGATCCGCCGCTGACCACGGTCCGCCAGGAGATCGAGGAGATGGGGCGGCTGGTGGTGCGACTGCTGCTGCGCAGCCTCGACCGGCAGGCGCCGGGCAGCAGCGTCGGCCGTCCGCCGTCCTCCGTGATCATCCCGACCCGGTTGGTCCGGCGGGCCTCGGCCTGAGCGGACCTCCACGGACCTTCGTCCGTCCGGCCGGCGGTCGTGGGCGCCGCTGCGGCCTGTCCCCGCGGGGGCGGGCCGTGACGCGGTTCGATCCTCGGTCAGGGCGACGTCCTGCTGCCGCACCGGACGGAAGTACGGCAGGGGCTGTCCGGCGGCGGGTGGCGGAAGACGGGCCCGCCCGGACCCACTGGCGCAGTCGCACTGGCGCCGTCGCACTCGGATGCCGGCTCGGGATCGTCGTGCACCAGACCGCCTCCGCCCGTGCCGTCCGCGTGGGAACCGACGTGCGGGGCTTCGGACAGCGGACCCTCGGACAGCGGACCCGCCTCGCCAGGGACGACGGAGCGGATGGTGGTCGGATACGGGGCACCGCACCGGGGCGAGCGGGTCGGGTCGGGGGCGGCCCCCCGGGTCACGCCCTCCTGCCGTTCGGCTTCGGTGCGAGTCCGGCCGCGACGAGCTGGGTCCGCATGCGCTTGCGGGCCCGGTGCAGCCGGCTCATCACGGTCCCCTCCGGCACACCGAGCACCTCGGCGGCCTCCGCGTAGCTCAGCCCGCCGATGTCCACCAGCCGTACGACCTCACGGTGCTTGTCGGGCAGGGCGGCCAGCGCGGCGCCGACCGCTTCCTCGAAGCCCTCGCCGATCACCACGTCCTCCGGTGAGGCCACCGCCCGGGCGGACGGCACGCGGTCGAGGTCGGTGTCCGGGTCGTCGAGGAGGTGGGGCCTGCGGCGGCGGTGCCGGTTGATCTCCACCCGGCGCATGATGGTCAGCAGCCAGGCGCGCGGATGCTCGCCGTCGAACCGGTCGATCGCCCGGTAGGCGCGCAACAGTGTCTCCTGCACCAGGTCGTCGGCGTCCGCGGGCTGCGCGGTGAGCGTCATCGCCACCCGCAGCAGCACCTCCACCTCGGGCAGCACGAACTCCACGAACGCCTCGTCCCGCACCTCAGACGGCTCGGCCACACTGTCTCCCACGGGCTGGTATCCCCCAGGCCAACCTGAGCATTCCACGCGGACGGACACCTCGTAACGCGGACTTCCGGCGCACGACGGAACCGGGTGCCCGCGCGCGGTGCCGGTGGCGGGCGGAGTGCCGCGAGTGGCCGCGCCGGGTGCGACCGGCACCGCGCGGCCGAGGTCCGGACACGCCACCGCGCCGACGCCCTTGTCCGCACTGCCCCGCCGGTCCGCGGCCGGCCGGGCCACCGGCCGGCGCAGGCGGGCCGGCGCGGGCGGATTCCCGCGGCGGTCCGGCTGATCCGGATGGACCGGTCCGGCACCGCGGCGGGCCGGATGAAGGTCTTCCCGCCCTCGGCCGAAAGGGTGAACCGGCTCGCCCCGTCCCATCGGTCGGGCGGCCGACGGACCGTGGCGTGCGGATCCGCGCGGTCGGCACGGAACACTCGCCCTCCGGGTGCGGCGGCAGGGACCCGCCACGCGCCCGGGTGCAGCTGCCCGTCCGGCTCGGACCGCGCCCGGCCACCGGTGCGCGGTCGGCCACCGGTGCGCGCCCGGCCGCAGGTGCGCGGTGGGCCGGGTCCTGCCCGACGGCCCGCGGTCCGGAAGCCCGCCTCCGACAGCGGCGTCTCGGACGGCTCCGGCGGGCCACCCGCTCCTGCCGTCCGCACCGGTCTCACACCCCGGTCCTGCGCTTGTGCTGCCCGTCCGCGTCGCTCCGCAGCAGTCCCCCGGCGAATCCGCGCAGCCGTTCGACCGCGTCGAGGTCCGGCTCCGGCCGGCGGGCGAGCGCGTCCTTGATCCTCCGGTAGGTCTCGGCGTCCGGTCCGCAGCGGTGGCAGTCCTCCAGATGGGCCGCCACCCGCCGGGCGGTCGCCTCGTCGGTCTCCCCGTCCAGGTACGCCTGCAGGGCCCGGGCCGCCTGTGTGCAGGTCGTCCCGCGGTCGGCGGGTCGTCCGCGCTTCCCCCAGATGCTCACCGCTCACCTCTTTCCGGCACCGGCCCGGCCGCCGTCGATGTCCACCGGACGGAACATCCGCGTCTGCCATGACCTCGTGGAACGTCGGTCCGGCCCTGGTCCCGCACCGGTTCTGCGGCCGGTTCCGGCCGCACGGTCGACGTCGTCGCCGCCCGCGGCGGCGTCGCCCTGAGCGGCGTTTCGCTCACTTTAGGCGGTTTCCGCCGCGGCGGCCTTCCCGCAGGGCGGCGCCGGAGCCGGAACGGACCCGTCACGCTCCGTCCGGCTCCGGTGCCGCGTCCGGGGCGGGCGCGCGCAGGCCCCACTCGAAGGCCTTGGCGACCGCCTCGAGCTGGGACCGGACCTCCAGCTTCTCGAGGATCCCGCGTACGTGGGTGCGTACGGTGGCGTAGCTGATGGTCAGGCGGTCGGCGATGGCCCGGTTGTCGAGCCCCTGGGTCATGAGGACCAGGATCTCCTCCTCCCGGGCGGTGAGTCTGCCCAGTCGTTCCGCGTGCTGGTCGGAGACACGGGTGGTCTCGCGGTGACGGGCGAGGACCTCCATGAGGGTACGGGCGGGGATGAGGATCTCGCCCGCGGCCGCCGCGCGGATCGCCTTGGCGATCTCGTCACCGCCCGCCGACTTGAGCAGGTAGCCGCTCGCGCCCGCCTCGGCCGCGGCGAGCAGGGCGCCGTCGCTGGTGTCGGCGCTGAGGAAGACGGCCACGACGGCCGGGTCGCGGGCCCGGATGCGGGCCGCGGCGTCGGCGCCGGTGCCGTCGGGGAGCCGGTAGTCGATCAGCACCACCTGCGGGGAGAGCTGCTCGGCCATCGGTACGGCCTCGGCGACGGAGTCGGCCCAGCCGACCACCGTCAGGTCGTCGTACTCGTCGAGCAGGGCCCACAGCCCCTCCGCGACGGCCCGGTGGTCCTCGACCAGCATCACCGTGACGAGGTCGGGCGGAGCCTTCATGGCCGGGTGTCCTCCGGTGCGGAGGCACCGCCCTCCTCCGTCCCGGCCTCCGGGGGCAGTGCCTCCGTGAGCGGCACCCAGAACTCGACCGTGGTGCCCGTCCCCGGCTCGCTCTCCACCCTGCTCCAGCCTCCCGCCATCCGGGCGCGTTCGTGGATGAGGGTGAGACCGAGGTGGCCGGGGCGGGACTCCACTTCGCGCGGGTCGTAGCCCACGCCGTCGTCGACGATCCGCATCAGGCAGCCCTCTTCCACGCCGAGCAGCTGGACGCGCACCATCGTGGCCCGGGCGTGCTTGCGCACGTTCATCAGGGCCTCCTGCGCGGTCCGGTAGATCAGCACCATGGTGTCGACCGGCAGGGTGACCACCATCTGGTCCTCGAACTTGTAGTGGGTGCCGGTCTCGGCGCGCATCCGGTCGAGCAGCGTCTTCAGCGCGGTGGCGAGGCTGCCGTGCTCCAGGCTGGAGGGCCGCAGGTCGAAGATGAGCTGCCGCAGCCGGCTCAGCGAGAGCTTCAGGGTCTCGTCCAGCCGCTCCGTCACCTGGAGGTCCTTCGGATCCGTCAGCCGTCTGCGCAGCTGCTGCAGGCGCAGCGCGGCCGCGGTGATGACCTGGATGGTGTCGTCGTGGATGTCGGCGGCGATGCGCCTGCGTTCCTCCTCCTGCACGTAGATGAGGTGGCTGAGCAGCGCCTGCCGGTCCCGGTCGGTGCCCTCCAGGAGTTCCAGGCTGCGTTCGAGGACGAACTGCGCGCGCTGCACCTCGGTGATGTCCCGGACGGTCAGCACGGTGAACACACCCTCGGCGGTGCGCAGCGGGCTGATGCTCACGTCGGCCGGGAACTGCTTGGAGTCATGGCGCCGGCCGACCAGTTCCACGCTGTGCGCCATCGGTTCCTGGCGCGGGCCGGTCCAGTCGCGCAGCGAGACGGCCAGCGCCTGGTCGGGCAGCAGTACGTCGACGCGCATGCCCAGCAACTGCTCACGACCGTAGCCGAACATGGTTTCGACGCGGGGGCTGGCCTGGAGGATGCGGCCCGCCGCGTCCACCACCACCATGGCGTCGGGAGACGACTCGACGAGCTGGCGCAGCCGGTCACCGGTCGCGCCCGCTTCGCTCAGATCCGTCACGTACACCACGTACCGGGGACGGCCGCCGCGCAGCCGGCCGCCGCCGATCCGGGCCGGGAACTCCGAGCCGTCCCGGCGCAGACCCCGTATCGCGGGCCCGAGCTCCGCTCCGCCGGCCGATCCGGTGACGGGGAGTTCGGGCAGCAGGTCCCGCAGCCGCTTGCCGCGCAGTTCGGCCGTGCTGTAGCCGAACATGTGCCGGGCCGGCGCGTTGGCGAGTTCGATCCGGCCCTGGGCCCCGGTGACCAGCACCGCGCAGGGGGCCTGTTCGAGCATGTCCAGGCAGGCCTTCTCCTCGATGCGTACGGGCGCGGTTCCCGCCCCGGGCACCTGCGGCCGGTGAGCGCGCCGCAGGGGCACCAGGCAGGCCTCGGCGAGCTCGGCCGGGATGCTGAACTGGTCGCGGGCGGCCCGGCTGACCGCCTCCAGGATCTCCTCCGCGGGCGCGCCCTTGACCAGGTAGCCGACGGCCCCGGAGGCGAGCACGTCGGTCACGGTCTCCCGGTCCGCGTAGGCCGACAGGGCCAGGATCCTGGTGTCCGGCGCGCGTTCGCGGAGGGTGCGGATGGTGGCGGGGGCGTCCCCCTTGGGCATGTGCACGTCCAGGACGAGCACTCGCGGCTGCCTCTCGCTCACCGCCGCGACCGTCTGCGCGTGGTCGACGGCCAGCCCCACCATCTCGAAGGAGGGATGGGACCGGACCAGGTCCGCGAGCGCCTCGCGGACCTCGGCGTCGTTGTCGGCCACCATGACGGTGATGCGGTGGCTCATGGCTGCCCGCTCCTTCCGCACACGGTGTCCGACAGGAGACGTGGGCCGAGCCGGTCGGGCCGGCAGGCTTCGAGCGACGGCATGACGGCGGCGACCGGGGCGATCAGGACGTCGTAGTGACCGCCGATCCTGTCGCAGACGGCGATCGCCATCACCGCGTCCCAGACCGCGGCCCAGAACGCCCAGTCGTGCCTCTGGTGGTTCAGCGCCGTGTCCAGGGCCGCCCGGCGGGCCGCCGAAGCCGCCACGAGGATGCGGTAGCGCTCCTCCTCGGTGGTGGTGCGCCGCACCTCCGCCCACGCCTCCGCGCGGGTCTGGCTGGAGGTCTGCCGCCACAGGCCGGCCACCCGGTCGATCTGCTGCGCCGACAGGTCCTCGATGCGGGTGAGAAACTGCAGGACCCCTCGGGTGTTGGGCCCGAAGACGACACTCATGGTGCTCTCCTTGCGAGTCTGCCGCTCCGCCGGCTCCGGGCCGCTCGTCCAGCCCGCCCGGCCTACTGCCCCTGCCCCTGCTGTCCCTGGTTCTGTCCCTGGTTCTGACCCTGGTTCTGGCCCTGGTTCTGGCCCTGGTTCTGCTGCTGGCCGCCCTTCTGGGCCGAGTTGACGGACGCCTTCGCCACGCCGCCGCTCTTGGTGCCGACGAGCTTGAAGCTCACGCCTCCCTCGTCCGCCTTGGTGATCTGGTAGGAGCCCACGGCGTCGGCCGCGCCCTTGTCGTTGACCTGGAAGGTCGTCATCCTTCTCGCGTCGCCGTTCGGGCCGCCGACGTAGAGGCTGACGGTCTCCCTCGGGGCGAATCCGGTGACGTAGAAGCTCACCGCCGTACCGGCCTTGCCGGAGTACGTGCTCGGCTCGGCGGCCGGCGTGTAGGGCATCACCTGGAAGGCGGAGCGGACCACGGCGCGGGTCCGGTCGCCGATCGCGGTGAGGCTCTGCGTGCCCTTCAAACCGAAGGGTACGTCGAAGGAGACGATTCCGGACCTGCCGTTGGCGTCCGCGTTGGCGGTGAAGGCGGGGATCCCGCCGGCGCTGTTGATGTAGTAGAGGATGCGCTCGTTGGGGGCGAACCCACTGGCGGAGACACTGATCCGCTGCCCGGACTTCAGGGCCCAGGGCGACGACTTGATCGACGGGTACAGGCCCAGGACCTGGAAGGGCGCGCTGGCCGTGGTGTGGCTCTTCCTGCCGACCAGGATCAGCGTGCTGGGGCCGGTGGGGGCCACCCCGACCTTGACGTCCGCGCGGCCGATGCCGCCGGATCCGTCGGCGGTCAACGTGGTGTCCGGCCTGCCGCTGGCGCGGCCCCAGTAGACGTCGATGGTTTCACCGGCCCCGAAACCGCGGACGTTCAGCGACACCGTGTCACCGGGCTTGCCCACCATCTTGCTGGCCTTCACGGAACCGGCCACGCCACCCGCGACGAGCTGGGCCTCGGCCGCCTTTTCCGCACCACGCTGCTGCGCGACCACGACGGCGCCGTTGCTGACGTTCTCGGGCACGGTGATCTGGGCGTAGATCGACCCGTACTTGTCGGTCTTCGCCGACGCGATGCCCTTCCCTTCGTCCTTCTTGGCCGAGGTCTTCAGGAACACGTCCACCATGGACCTGGCGTCGAAGCCCGCGCCCTCGACGGTGGCCTTGCCGCCGGGCGTGACCAGGCCGGGGTTGACCACGATGATCGGTCCGGCCTGCCTCGGGATCCGCTGCCCGCCCAGTTTGATCGTCTTCGGCTTCTCGGAGGGCGACTCGAGCTTCTGGCTCTTCCCGTGCCCGGACTTCTCTCCGGTGGTGTTGAGCGCTCCGCCGAACCCCCCGCTCTTCGCGACGACCTGGACGAGGGAGCCCACGGCCACCAGCGCCACGGCGATCAACAGGAACTTCTTCCAGGTGAACCGCCTCTTCGTTCCTCCGGGTCCACCGGGGTCCCCGGGTCCTCCGGGGCCACCGGGTCCGCCGGGCCCTTCCGGCCCCACGGGCCACCCGGTCCCCCCGGATCCGTCCGACCCGTGAGGTCCTTCCGGTCCCGCGGACCATCCGGTCCCCCCGGATCCACCGGCCCCTCCGGATCCACCACGTCCACCGGATCCGCCAGGTCCATCCGGCCCCGCGGACCGTCCGGTCCCTCGGGATCCACCGGACCCGCCAGGTCCTTCCTCCGGCCCCGGGGACCAGTCGGGCCATGCCGATCCACCGGACCCGCCGGATCCGTGCGGGTCCGCAGGCCATCCGGCTCCTCCGAGTGGGACCTGTTCGGTTCCATCGGAGCCCTCCGGTATTCCCGTTTCCCTCTGCTGGAAGTTGTCGGGCATGACGTTCACCTCCTCGGCCCGGGACTAACCGACCCGGTAGATTTGCAGCTTGATGTCGCCCTGACCGGCCTGCCAGACCTGCTTGGAGTTCTTCAGGGCGGTCAGGATCCAGTTCTCGCGGCCGTCGCCGTTGTTGCCCACCATGGACTGCCGCATCTTGTTGGACATGACGATGTAGTCGATGTTCTGCCACTTCTTGGCGAAGAGCTTGTCGCGCACAGCGGGGTCGGACGAGGCGTTCCAGTGGGAATGCGCGTACGGATAGAAGGGAGCGACGTCGTGGAGTTCGCTCCACAGGTCGTCGTCCATGATGATCCGCGCGTCCGCCGGCACGTGCTTGCGTATCCAGGCGACCTGCTGCTCCTGCATCCGTGTCAGGTTCAGCTTCGGCTGGTACTGGTCCGCGATCGCCACCCGTCCCTCGGTGTTGATCGTCAGCAGGTAGTTGGTGACCGGGGCGATCAGCAGTACGGCGCAGGCCAGGGCGGGCAGTGCCACCCGCACCGCCGGACGGAAGCGACGCAGCAGCCGGTCCGTCACCATGCCGACGGACGCCGAGAACAGCGGGATCAGGGGGACGATGTAGAAGTCCAGCAGCACGCTGCCGCGCACCAGGTAGAAGGTGTAGGCGAGGGCGAGCGTGCCGATCACCAGGAAACCGAGGTTCCGCTGCCGGTCCCGGAAGCCCCAGTAGAGCGCGGCCAGCATGGAGAGCAGGCCGAGGAGCAGGAAGAGCCCGTCCCGGGGGATCCAGCTGTTGTACAGGAAGCTGCCCTGGCCGAGCAGGGAACCCTGGTTGCGGTTGAGCTGCCACCACAGGGTGTAGAGCAGGGACACGTGGTCGGCCGGCGGGTTGTTCAGGTCGAAGTCGAAGCCGCTGGGCAGGAGCTCGTTCTTCAGCACGGCGTACAGGACGTAGCCGCTGACCGGGACCGCCATCGCGAACGGCCACAACGACTTGGCGAACCGCCGCTGCGTGGAACCCGTCACCCTGCGGTGCAGCAGGTACACCAGGGTGGGCACGAAGAAGATCGCGTTCTCCTTGGTGATCAGTGCCATCCCCAGCGCGGTCCCGGCGCCCAGCGCGTGGCGGATCCTCATGTCACGGCCGAGCAGCAGGAACAGGCTCAGCAGCACCCAGAACATCATGAGGTTGTCCAGCAGGACCTGCCGCTGGTAGTAGACGGCGATCGGCGAGACGTTGTAGAGGAACGCGGTCACCGAGGAGGCCAGGAGGCTCCCGGACAGCCGCCGGACGATCTCGAAGAGCAGCACGACTCCGGCGAGGTGGACCAGCAGCATCAGGACCCGGCCGGTGTTGATCGCGTTGCCGAACGTCTCGAACTGGTTGGGCAGCGGGAAGGCCCAGCCGGCGAGCTGGATCCAGCCGCCGGGCGCGTGGTCGTAGTCGTAGGTGTACGGCGACAGGCTGGTCTGCCGCACCAGCGACCACGCCCGCTGCATGTAGATGCCCTCGTCGGTGAGGTACAGCGGATACTCGAACAGGTGCCAGCCGTGCGTGACGAGGCCCGTGAGCACGGCGGCGCCCAGCGCGATCTTCCCGCCGGGCCCCAGCGGGGGGAACCGGCCCGGCGTGACGACCGGCGGCTCGGCGCGCCGCCGCGGCGCCGGGGCCTGTCCGGCGGCCTGTCCGGTCGTCTGTCCGGTCGTCTGTCCGGTCGTCTGTCCGGTCGTCTGTTCGGTCGTCTGTTCGCTGGATGCGCGTCCCTTGTCGGGGACCACGACCAGCCGGGGCCTCATCGAACCCCGTCCCGACTCACGCGACATGGGAGTCCGCCTCCGGTGGCTCGGTCCGGTGGGCGCCTACGTGCTGCGTCTTCTCCCAGTCGCTGCGGCCGGCCATCTGACGACGCATGGCGCGGATCGCCGCGTAGGCGAGGACGAGCTGGTACGGGTACCAGGCGGCGGCCATCTTCAGGACGGCCATCGGCGACCCCCGCAGCCCGTGGGCGTCGGTGAACTCGTACAGGCCGACGGCCTGCGTCACGAAGTGCGCCAACAGCATCAGCACGGGCAGCCAGGAGACGAGCGCCACCAGCACCGGGACCTTCAGGAAGAACATCATGCCGAGCGAGACCAGCAGGTACACGCCCAGCAGCGCCTGTCCGTGCGGGAACGCCAGTACGTAGAAGGCGAGCCAGCGCTGTTTGCGGGTGGGCATCTGCTTCCAGGTCCCCTTGCGCAGGGTCTGCATGAACCCCTGGCTCCACCGGGTGCGCTGCCGGACGAAGTGACCGAGCGTCGGCGGGGTCTCCTCCTTGGTGACGTAGCGGTCGTCGTAGACCACGCGTACGCGCTCCCCCGCGACGGACACCCGCAGCCCCAGGTCCGCGTCCTCGGTGAGGTTGCGGTCGTCCCAGCCGCCCAGGCGCACCAGCAACTCGCGTGCGAAGAACACCGTGTTGCCGCCGAGCGGGATGGCTCCCTCGAGGGCGTGGTAGTGCAGCCGGCTCTTGAACCAGAAGAAGTACTCCAGGACGTTCAGGGAGGAGTACCAGGTGGACTGGTAGTTCATCAGCTGCACGCCGGCCTGGACGACCCTGACCCGGTCCTGGAGCATCACCGTGTTGACCAGGTTGAAGATCGCGGGGTGGATGTCGTCCTCGGCGTCGAAGATGGTCACCACGTCGTGACGCGTCTGCGGCAGGGCCGCGTTGAGGCCGTGAGGCTTGTTGACGGGCTGGTCGTCGAAGACGACGACCCCGACGTTGTGCACCCCCTGCCGGCCGAGCTCGGCGATCTTCTCCTCCGCCATGCCGATCGTGCCGGTGTCGTCCGCCGAGCAGATCACGAAGACCTCCAGCAGTTCGGCCGGATAGTCGGCACGCACCACCCGCTCGATGGTGGTCTGGATGACGTCCTCTTCGTGCCGGGCCGGCAGCAGCACGCTGAAGGACAGCCGGGGCGGCAGGAACTCCTCCGGCGCCCTGGCCCTGTCCTCGGCGTCCTTCTGGTCCCAGGTGTAGAGCATCAGGTACAGCACGTGGGCCGACTGCGCCGTGAGCAGGACCGAGACCGTGACCAGCACGGTGTACAGGACGGAGGTCATCGGATGCTCCCCCCGGTCCCGTCCCACACCCACAGGGCGCTGGAGGCGTAGTTGACGGCGAAGGCGGCGCCGACGGCGAGCACGTTCGCCGGCACGAGGGGGACTCCGCCGTGCACCAGGATCCACAGCACGAGCACGTTGACCCCGAGCCCGGTGAGCATGGACACGTTGAACTTGCCGAACCGCTTGAGCGACGGTGCCCGCGCGGCGAAGGTCCACCAGTCGTTGAGCAGGTAGTTGTTCACCACGGCGACCTCGACGGCGACGGCCGAGGCCGCGAGGAGCGGCAGCCCCAGCGGGCCGTGCAGGAGGTACAGCACCGCCGTGTTCACGACCGTGCCCACACCGCCGACCACCGCGAACCGGAGCAGCCGACTCTGCAGCAGCGCTCGGGCCCGAGCTCCCCAGGCGGTGGACGCGGCGGTTCTCGGGGACAGTTCGTCCTCCGCTCGTGGTTCGTCGGTGTGCACAGGCACCGTTCGGAAACAGCGCATATCGGCTCCTCCAAGCGGGAGACGCCCCGACTCCGCACGGCGGGACATCACACACCAGCGTGCGCTCAGGAGGAGGCGCGGACATCACATAAACGGGTGAGCGCCATGGCCCCGTTCTGGGGAGGCGCCGCTCCCCCGTTCGGGGGACCCACCACTGACTCCCCGAAGAGGGGGGAGCCCCTTCCCTCACCCGAAGGGGGGAGCGGCTCCTCACCCGTTGGCGGGTGCAACGCCCTTCTCCCCCTGCGGAAAGTGGACCGCGCAGGGATGTCCCGGCCCGGCCCTCCCGGTGGGAGCGGCGGGGACGGGGCCACCGGGCCGCCGGACCGGACTCGGCGGCCCGGCCCATGGCCCAGCAGCGGAGGTAGGTGCCTCACATGGCCGGTCCTTACACGTCACGTTCCAGGCTAGCCGCGCGCGCCGGAGCAGCCGTCGCGGCGGCGGCTCTGGCCGTCGGGCTCTCGGGCACAGCCGCTCCGGCGGGCTCCGGAGGGCTACGCGATTCCGAATGGGCATTGCACGCCCTCAAGGCCGACCGGGCCTGGGAGACCTCCAAGGGGGAGGGCGTGACCGTAGCGGTGATCGGCACCGGCGTCGACGCCTCCCATCCCGACCTGCGGGGCCGCGTGGTCAGGAGCAAGGACGTCAACGCCACGCACGACGAGGCCTCCGCCCCGGTACAGGGCACCCACGCGGCGGGCGTGATCGCCGGAACCGGCCGCAACTACGGCGGCGACGGCCTGGTCGGGCTCGCTCCGGAGGCGCGCATACTCCCCTTCCGGGTCTACCGCGACAACACGGCCCTGACCGCCGCGACCGCCAGGGCGATCATGGACGCCGCGCGGCAGGGGGCCGAGGTCATCGACGTCACCGTCGGCTTCCGCCGCCCGAGCGACGACCTGAGGACGGCCGTCAAGTTCGCGGCCGACCGGGATGCCCTGGTCGTGGCCGGTGCGGGCGACACGGGCGGGACGGGGAACGCGGTGACCTACCCGGCCGCCTATCCGGAGGTCCTGTCGGTCACGGCCGTCGACAAGAAGGGCACGGTCTGGCCGAACTCGCACCGCGGCAAGGACGTGGACCTGGCCGCGCCCGGTGTCGACATCCTCACCACCGCCGGCGGCCACGACTACTGGACCGGCACCGGCACCGGGTTCGCGGCGGCCTGGGTGGCGGGCTCGGCGGCACTGCTGCGCTCCGACCACCCGAAGTGGACCGTCGAGCAGGTCACCCGGTCACTGACCGAGACGGCCACCGAGCGGGGCAAGGCGGACTGGAACGCGCGGTACGGCTGGGGGGCCGTGGCCCCCGCCGTGGCGCTGTCCCAGCGTGCCGCCCCGTCCGGCTCCGACGCGGCCGCGCCGGCGAACGCCCGGGCGGCGGACATCGGCGTCCGTCACGCCTCCGACACCGGGCCGATCCTGGTCGTGCTGGCCGTGGCCGCGACGACGCTCGTCCTGGCCGTCGCCGCCTGGTTCCTGATCCGCCGCAGCGTCACCGCGTCGGACGACGAATGACGACCCGGTTGAGCGAGCCCGCCCCCGAGCGCGCGTGCCCCGAAACACCGGCCCCGGGGCGCGCGCTTCCCCGTCCGCTGCGGGTGCGGCTGACGGCTCTGCTGGCCTCTTTCGGCCTGCTCGTGGTGGTCGCCGTGGCAACGGCCGCCCCGTTCCTCCCGGCCCCGGGCACCGGTGCCGCCCCGCCCCGCGCCCTGCCGGAGCCGCGTCTGCCCGCCACGGGCCGCCTCTACACCGCCCCGGACACGCCGGCCGCGGGCTGGGTGCGCGATCACGCCGACGACCCCCGGGCGGCGGTCATCCGCAAGCGCATCGCCTCCCGGCCCCAGGGGTCCTGGTTCACCGACGCGGATCCGTCGCAGGTGGAGGACCAGGTGCGCGCCGTGGTCGACGCGGCCCGGGCCCGGCGCGAGCTGCCGGTCCTGGTCGCCTACGCCGCGCACCGCCGCGACTGCTCCGGGCACAGCAGCGGCGGCACCGGCGATCTGGCCTCCTACCGTGACTGGATCAGGGGCTTCGCCCGCGGGATCGGTTCGACGCGCGCGCTGGTGGTCCTCGAACCGGACGCCCTCGCGCTCGCCGACTGCCTCAACGCCCGGGAGCGGAAGATCCGCTTCGCGTCCCTGTTCTACGCGGGCCAGGTGCTCCGCCGCGACGCCCCGGGCTCCAAGGTCTACTACGACGCGGGCAACTCCGGCTGGCAGCCCGCCCGGACCATGGCCGACCGGCTCCGGCGCGCCGGTGCCACCCGCTACGCGGACGGCATCGCGCTGAACGTGTCCAACTTCAACCGGACCCGTGACGAGATCCGCTACGGCCGCTCGGTGCTCCGGGAACTGGAGAGCACCCGCCTGACCATGGTGATCGACACCAGCCGCAACGGCGCCGGTCCGGCCCGGGGCCACCACGCCTGCGATCCGGCGGGCCGGCGCCTGGGACGGGCCCCGACGACCGACACCGGCGTGCGCGGCGTCGACGCCTACCTGTGGGTGAAGCCGCCGGGACAGGCCGACGGGTGCGCGGCGGCCGCGGGGACCTTCGACGCGCGGTACGCCTACCGGCTCGCCCGCTGATCGGACATAAGCCTCACATCATTACCTTTCACACACAACCCATATAAGTAACCAAACGGCCGAATTCGGGCTACTTCAATTGAGGTAGCCCGAATTCGGCCGTTTAGTGTGCATGGAATTCGACCGGTCGCAGGAAGATTTGACCAGAACTCTTTTCCTAGTGTCGTGGGCAACGCAGTAAGAAGTCCGAAGGAGCCCACCGCCCATGAAAAGAGTTCTCGTCGTGGAGCCTCATCCGCAGGTACGGGCGGCCCTTTCCGATCTCGTAGAGGACGAGTCCGGATGTGAACTCGCGGGGGCCTTCACCACCATCGCCGAGGCAATGCCACTGGTCAGTGAGCTAATGCCGGACGTGGTCCTGATCGACGCGGACACGCCGGACCGGCAGGCCCAACGACTCGGCGAACTCCTTCCCACGGCATTTCTGGTCTTTATCTCGACCGCCACCGAGCCGTGTGAAGAGTGCCCGGAGCCGTCGGCAAAAACAGCCGGCATCGGCATCCTCAAGTCCGACGTAACCGAATTCCTCAGGAGTCTTACCTCATGAATTCCCCCCTGGGAAAGAACAACGACTCGACCAATCCCATGCCCGAATCCGCGGCCGCTGAGAAGAAGCCGAGTCGTGGTCGGCGGCGGCTGGTGCTGAGTGTCACGGCAGCGGCTGTCACGGCCGCCGCGATCGGCGGAACCGTCACCGCGTTTACAGTGGACGGCGTGAGCGGCTCCACCAAGAAGGACACCGTTTCCGGGGTGCAGGGCGCGCTGCACACCAAGGGCGGCGACATCGTCGACGCCAACGGCAAGAAGGTGGTGCTGACCGGCGTCAACTGGTTCGGCCTGGAGACCGGCACCTTCGCGCCGCACGGACTGTGGACCCGCAACCTCGACTCCATGGTCGAGCAGATGGTCGACACCGGGTTCAACACCCTCCGGCTGCCGTACTCCAACGAGCTGTTCGACGCCAAGAGCAAGCCCAACGGCATCGACTTCAAGCAGAACCCCGAGCTCAAGGGCCTCAACGGCCTGCAGATCATGGACAAGGTCGTCGACTCGGCCACCAAGCACGGGATGATGGTCATCCTCGACCAGCACCGCCCGGACCAGTACGGTCAGAGCGAGCTCTGGTACACCGAGAAGGTCCCGGAGAGCAAGTGGCTGTCCGACTGGAAGATGCTCGCCGAGCGCTACAAGAACAACGACAAGGTCATCGGCGCGGACCTGCACAACGAGCCGCGCGGCCAGGCCACCTGGGGTGACGGCAACCCCAAGACCGACTGGAAGATGGCCTCCGAGAAGGCCGGCAACACCATCCACTCGGTCAACCCCGACTGGCTGATCTTCGTCGAGGGCAACGACAACTACAAGAACGAGACCACCTGGTGGGGCGGCGAGCTGCGGGGCGTCAAGGACCACCCGGTCAAGCTCAAGGAAGCCGACAAGGTCGTGTACTCCGCGCACGACTACGGGCCGGGCGTCTACAACCAGAACTGGTTCATGGACAAGGACTTCCCGAACAACATGCCCGCCTTCTGGGACAAGCACTGGGGCTTCGTCAAGAAGGAGAACATCGCTCCCGTGCTGCTCGGCGAGTTCGGCGGCCGGAAGAGCGCCGGCAAGAGCACCGAGGCCGTCTGGCAGCAGAGCCTGATGCAGTACCTGAAGAAGAACGGCATGAGCTACACCTACTGGTGCTGGAACCCCGACTCGGGTGACACCGGCGGCGTTCTCCAGAACGACTGGAAGACGCTGGACCAGGGCAAGAAGGATCTGCTCTCCGTCTACCAGGAGCGGCTGCCGGAGGCGAAGAAGACGGCGGATTCCTCGCAGCGCTGATTGCGGCGATCCCCCGCACAGCGGTGATCCACCGCACCCGGCCGGGTGACCGGTGAGCGTGAGAGGCCGCGGGCATTCGTGCCCGTGGCCTCTCAGCCGTACCCGCCCGCTTCCGCGGCGTCGCCGCCCGGGCGGCGACGACCGGGGCGATGCGGCTGAGCGCCTCCGTCACGCCGACCACGGGTAGTCGTCCACCGCGACGAGACCTTGGGCGAGTTCACCGGACGGCACCAGCCCCAGCCGCAGGGCGTGGGCGACCGCCTGGGTCCGGCTGTGCACACCGAGCTTGTCGAAGATGTGGCTGACGTACGTCTTCACGGTCTGCTGCCCTATGCCCAGCTCGCGCGCGATCTCCTTGTTCGCCTTGCCTCGGGCCAGCATGACCAGTACCTCGGACTCGCGCTCGGTGAGACGCTCCGGCCCGCCCGCGCCGTTGACCTGGTCCACCAGGCGGGCGACCGCCGCGCTGGAGACGTACGTCTTGCCCGCCGCCGCGGCCTTCACCGCGTGCCGCAGTTCGTCGGCCTCCGCGTTCTTCAGCAGGAAACCCGTCGCGCCCGCCCGCACCGCCGCCATCACGATGCCCCCGTCGAGCGCGCTCGTCAGCGCCACGACCCTGACCTCGGGCAGTTCCTCACGGATCTGCTCCGTGGCCTCGATGCCGTCCATGACGGGCAGCATCAGGTCCATCAGCACCACGTCCGGGCTCAGCTCCCGGGCCAGGCGAACAGCCTCCCGGCCATTGGTCGTCTCACCGGCCACCGCGATGTCACCGTCAAGGCTCAGGAAGTCACGCAAGCCCTGTCGGACCACCGCATGGTCCTCCGCGATCAGAACATGCACTGCCACTGATGATCTCCGTTGTCGAGCACCGGCTCGCGGCGCCACCACGACTGCTGCGCGGTACGCGCCCGCGGCCGACACGGCCGGCATCGTCCCTGGGTTCCCTCCAATTCCCGAACAACAGGGAACATGAATGGATTTTTAAGGACATACCGGGAACCCGCGGCGGCCCGCGCTCATTCCACACCCGGGGATGCGAGGCGAGCGCCGCACCCACGGGAGACGGCGCGGTCCGGCACCGCGCTCCGCGCACGCAGGGCCTCGGCGCCCCGTCGGCCACGGTCACCACGGGGGCCGGCCACGGCACGGGAGCGGTCCGCGACCGCTCCCGGAGCCCGCCGGCCCATACGGTCAGACGCTCGGCGAAGCGCTCGCAGCGCGGCAGCGCCAGCAGTACCAGCGCACCGGCGATCCAGCCGCCCAGGGCGTCGCTGAACCAGTGATAACCCTGGTAGACGGTGGTCAGCCCGACCGCCAGCGCGGCCAGCGCGGCCAGCACCCCCGCCGCTCCGCGGCGACGCGGGGCGAGATAGGCCAGCGTCCCCCACACGACGACGCTGTTGGCCGTGTGTCCGGACGGGAACATGTCGCCGCCCCGGAAGAACTCGGGGGATCCGAAGGCGTGCGCGTAGTCGGGCCCCACGCGCCCGGTACCGAGTTTGACCGCGCCGACGCTCACGTTGAGCAGCACCAGCGCCGCCAGCAGGACCAGCAGCGGGCGTGGGTCCCGGCTGCGCCGGAAACGCCACCCCAGCCACGCCGCCGCCACGGTCGCCGTCGGACCCCGCTGCCCCGCGACGACGAGGACGCCCAGCAGCCCGGCCGGCCGCGGCCATTGCCGGTACGGCCGCCACATGGCCACCCGCCAGTCGAGCTCCAGCAGGGGCGACCGGGTGAGCACCGCCGCTAAGAGGGCCGCGTACGTCGTGGCCGTCAGCGCGAAGAGGGCCACCGTGCGCCCGCCGCCCCCCGGCCTCCGTCGGCGTTCACGCCGAGCGGAACGGGACGGCGGAAGGGCGCCACGCACTCCTGGGACGAACAGACCCCGTCTCGGGGGAAGGGGCATCATGCCCATATCGCACTCCCAGCCCCTCGGGAAGTCCGGCCGTGCGGCCGGGAATCCGGATGCGGCGCGATGCAACGGCACATACAGGGAATTCAGCCACGCATACCGGGAATTCCCGTTTTGCCAAATATATCCTCGGGGGTCGACGGCGACCACACGGCGACCGCACGGCCGCCCGCGCCGAAGCGCCACCCGGCGGCCCAGCCCCGGCCGGCCACGCGGGGGGCGTGGCCGGCCGGGGCTGGAGAGGCGCGCGGCCGGGGCGGGAGAGGCGCGCGGCCGGGCGGGCAAAGGATGCGCGCGGCCGGGCGGGCGGGGGCGTCGCTCAGGACGCGCCGCTCCCCGTCGCCGTCAGCGGTGCGCCCTCCGGTTCGTCGACGACCGCCGAGGACAGCGGGATCGGCGTGAACATGGGGGGCTCCTCGTCCGGTGTCAGCGCGGTCGGGCCGTAGACCCAGTCGGTGAAGGAGTAGTCGTAGGTGTCCCGCGCCCGCATGAGCGCGTTGCGCTGGAGGCGCCGCGTGCCGTCGAGGTGCCACAGCTCGCCCCAGACCCGGCCCGTGCTCTGCACCCGGCGGCAGTGCTCCACCCGGACCGCCTCGTACGCCACCAGCGCGGCGTCCCAGTCGGGCCGGGTGCCCGATCCGGCGTCCGCGGCCGACCGGGCGTAGTGCTCGGCCAGCACCCAGCCGTCCTCGATCGCCATGATGGCGCCCTGCGCCATGTACTGCAGCGGCGGGTGGGCGGCGTCGCCGAGCAGGGCGATGCGCCCGTGCACCCAGGTCTCGATGGGGTCGCGGTCGAACATCCGCCACCAGCGGTCCCGCCACATCAGCGGAATGCCCTTGCGCACGGTGTCGCAGGTGGCCTCGAAGGCCGCGTCCAGCTCGTCGGGCGTGCCCCAGTCGTCCTGGCCGGCCAGGGCCTTCGGCGACTCGAACACGGCGACCTGGTTGAACATGTCGCCGCCGCGCAGGGCGTACTGGACGAAGTGGCAGCGGGGGCCGACGTAGACGGTGACGTCCTTCTCGGCGACGCCGTTGTCGCGGACCTGCTCGATCGGGACGGCGGCGCGGTAGGCGACGTAGTCGGAGCTGACCACGTCGTCGCCGACCAGCAGGCGGCGGGCCACGGAGTGCAGTCCGTCGGCCGCGATGACCAGTTCGGCGGCCTCGACGCGGCCGTCGTCGAGGAGGACCCGGGCGCCGTCCCCGGTGTTCTCGTAGCCGATGACCGTCCGGTCGGTCAGCAGCTCGACGCCGGTGCGCTCGCAGGCGCGCAGGAAGATGCCGTGCAGGTCGCTGCGGTGGATGACCATGTACGGGAAGCCGTAGCGGCGTTCGAGGTCGCGCAGGTCGAGCCGGGTCAGTTCGCTGGCGTCGAGCGCGTCGCGCATGACCATGTTCTCGGGTACGACGCCGAGTTCCTCGGCCTCGTCGAGCAGGCCGTACCGGTCGAGGATGCGGGTGCAGTTGGGGCCGATCTGCAGGCCGGCGCCCACCTCGCCGAACCGCGGGGCCCGTTCGAGGACGCGCACGCGCAGTCCCTGGCGGGCCAGGGCGAAGGCGGAGCTGAGGCCGCCGATGCCGCCGCCGACCACGAGGACGTCGGGCCGCCCGGCGGGGGTGGATGGGGGTTTCATGATCTGTTCCTTCGGTCGCGGGGCGGGCGGGCCCCGGGTCAGAGCCAGGCGCCCAGCGCGGGGGCGGGCGTCCTGTCTGCGGTGAGCGGGCCGGCGTCCCGCCCGGTCAGGTAGGCCGCGATGGCGTGCAGCTCCCCCGTGACCGGGACGGCTTCGCCGGCGCCCGGCAGGTCCCACCCGGCTCCGGCGGCCGGGGCACGCAGGGCCACGGCCGGGCCGGGGGCCGCGGCGCGCTTGGTGACGACGTCGTCGCACAGGGCGGTGAGGAAGTCGTCGGGCAGGTCGGCGAACGTCACGCCGGTCGCCAGGTCGACGGCGTGCACGCACACCTCGCGGGAGCGCAGCCAGGGCACCTCGGTGGCCGGCACGGTCCGGCCCTGCGCGGTGACGACCGGCGCGCGCCACCGCTCCGCGTCGAGGGCCGCCATCCCCTTCTCCAGCGCGTCCGCGGAGTCGTGCAGCCACGCGGCCAGCTCGGCGGCCGGCAGGGCGCGGCCCCGTTCGATGCCGGCGGCGCGTTCCTCGGGCGAGGCGTACATCGGTGTGGGTTCGCCGGTGGCGGCCCAGTGCACCAGGTTGGACAGCGCCTCGGCGTTGGCGGCGACGTGCGCCGCCACGTGCGCCCGGCTCCAGCCGGGCAGGGCGCTCGGCGCGGCGAAGGCGTCGTCGTCCAGTCCGGCGGCGGCCTTGATCACCAGCTCGGTGCCGAGCCGGGCCCAGCGGCGGGCGTCGTCGAAGGTCCGGGGCATCAGGAGGCGTTCTCCTTGACGACCCGGTTCTCCAGGCGGCCGATGCCGTCGATCTCGGCGACGACCGTCTCGCCGCCGAGGAGGTAGCGCTCGGGCCTGCGGGCGTGGCCGACGCCGCCGGGGGTGCCGGTGGCGATGATGTCGCCGGGGTTGAGGCGGACGACGGTGGAGACGTACTCGACCAGGTCGACCGGGTCGAAGAGCAGGTCGCCGGTGGTGTCGGACTGCATGACCTCGCCGTCGACGAGCAGGCGCACGTCCAGCGACGGGCGGACTCCGCCCGGCAGCTCGTCGGGGGTGACGAGGTAGGGGCCGACGGGCGTGGTGGAGTCCCACACCTTGCCCTGGAGCCACTCGCGGGTGCGGAACTGCCAGTCGCGGCAGGTGATGTCGTTCAGCACGGTGAAGCCCGCGATGGCGCGCTCGGCCTGCTCGCCCCGGGCCCGGCGCACCGGCGCTCCGACGACGACGGCGAGTTCGACCTCCCAGTCGAACTGCCCGGTCTCCTCGGGGCGCACGATGTCGTCGCCCGCGCCGATCAGCGAGTCGGCGAACTTGGCGAAGAGGGTGGGGTGTTCGGGCAGGTCGCGGCCCATCTCCTGGATGTGGTTGCGGTAGTTCAGGCCGACGCAGACCACCTTGGACGGCCGCGGGACCAGCGGCGCGAAGTCGGCGCCGGCCACGTCGTACGTCTCACCGGTCGCCGTGGCGGCGCGCTCGGCCCAGCCTTCCTGGGCGAGCAGGGCGCCCAGGTCGGGGACGCCGAGGTCGACCAGGGTGTCGCCGTCGAGCCGGACGGCCCGGGTGGTGCCGCCGGTGCGGAGGGTGGCGAGCTTCATCGGGTGGTTCCTTCCACGTGGGTGCGGTCGAGCCGGAGGGCCTCGAAGATCGGGGCGTCGCTGAACCGGAACAGGTCCAGGGCGCCGGAGTCGGAGTCGGTGGCGCCGGCCTCGGAGCGCACGGAGAGCGGCTGCCAGGACGGCACGACGAACAGGTCGCCGCGGGTGACCGACCAGGAGGTGTCGCCGACGGTGACGGTGCCGGAGCCGTCGAAGACCTGGTAGACCGACGAGCCGGTCCCGCGCACCGGCGCGGTCTCGGTGCCGCGGGCGATCCGGTGCATCTCGGCGCGGATCGTGGGCAGCACATCGGCTCCGGTGGCCGGGTCGGTGAAGCGGACGGCGGCGTGGCCGGGCTCGACGGTGCCGGCGTGGCCCTCGGCCTCCAGGGCGAGCTGGTCGGCCAGGGCACGGTCGGTGTGCTCCCAGCGGTAGGCCAGCAGCGGCGAGCCGGGGGCGGTGGCGCCGGCGGAGAGCGGGCGCAGTCCGGGATGGCCCCACAGGCGCTCGGAGCGGGAACGCTCGGGGGTGATCCGTTCCGCGTCGGTGATCTCGTCCCGGCCGAACTCGAAGAACTGGGTCTCGGTGGCGTACTGGAAGGGGATGTCCAGTCCGTCGATCCAGGCCATCGGCTCGGTGGTGGCGTTGTGGTGGGCGTGCCAGTTCCAGCCCGCCTGGGGGAGGAAGTCGCCGCGCCGCATGGCGACCGGGTCGCGCCCGACGACCGTCCACACGCCCTCGCCCTCGACGACGAAGCGGAAGGCGTGCTGGGTGTGGCGGTGCTCGGGGGCGTCCTCGCCGGGCATCAGGTACTGGATCGCCGCCCACAGCGTCGGGGTGGCGAAGGGCCTGCCGCCGAGGGAGGGGTTGGCCAGCGCGATGGCCCGTCGCTCGCCGCCGCGGCCGACGGGGACCAGGTCGCCGGCCCGGGCGGCCAGTTCGCGCAGCCGCTGCCAGCGCCACAGGTGCGGCACGGCACGGGAACGCGGGTGGGCCGGCATGAGGTCGCCGATCTCGGTCCACAGCGGTACGAGCAACTCGCTCTCGAAGCCCCGGTACAGCTCTTCGAGCGCCGGGGTGACCTCGGGCTGCCCCTCGGCGGTGACGGCCTGGAGCCGGACCGGGGAACCCGTTGCGTTGTCTTGGGCGATGGAGGACTGAGTCACACTCCGCAGCGTGCATCGCGTCCTCCAGGAGAACGGATAGATTCTGGAGAGCAGAATTCAGCCGGGGAACCGGCAGGCCCGGCGACCTGGAGGACCGGCGATGGACAAGCCGCTCAAGACGCCGCCGCCGTATCCCATCGCCAGCGTGGACCACGCGCTGCGGGCGGCGACCATCCTGCAGATGGAGGGCGGCGCGACGGTGTCGCAGATCGCCGAGCGGCTGGGCGTGGCCCGGTCGACGGCCCACCGGGTGCTGGCGATGCTCGTCTACCGGGACTTCGCCGTGCAGGACGAGGACCGTGTCTACCGGGCGGGGCCGGTGCTGGAACTGGCCGCGCACAGCCAGTCGCTGGTGTCCCGGCTGCGCGCCGCGGCGCTGCCCCACCTGCACCGGGTCGTCGATCTGCTGGACGAGACGACGAACCTGACCGTGCGCACCGGGGACACGGCCCGGTTCATCGCCAGCGTCGAGTGCCGGCAGGCGCTGCGGGTCGGCTCCCGGGAGGGCATGGTGTTCCCGGCCCACCGTACGACGGCGGGCCTGCTCCTGCTCGCCGACCTGACCGACGCGGAACTGGAGGAGGTCTACGCCCCCGAGCGTTACCGCGACCGTCCGGCCGACCGCCCGGACCTCGGCCGGCTGCGCACCGAGCTGAGGCGCCTGCGCCGCAACGGGTTCGCGGTGAACAAGGAGCGCTCCGAACGCGGCCTGGTCGCCGTCGGCGTGCCGGTGCGCGACCGGGACGGCACCGCGGTGGCCGGCCTGTCGGTGTCCATGCCCAGCGTGCGCTACGACCCCCATCGTCTCCAGTCCCTGGCCGCGACCCTGGCCGCCACGGCGCACGCCCTGGAGAAGGACCTGGCCGGGCACTCCACTTCACCCCGCTGACCCGACTCCCCCTCGCCGACCTGGCCCTGCCGCTGAGCGGACACCGGACCGGCCGCCGGAGCAGACTCTCTTTACATGACGGTTGTTCGGCTTAGATCACGAACAAATCATTGACGTGGCGTAAAGCGAATGTCATTCTCCACGGCATCGGGCGGACTCGCGTCGTGCCCTGCCTCCCCCCACCACGCACGCGGAGCCGAACCGTTCCACACGCTCGAGGCTCCCCCTGTGGGACGCCCGCCTTCCCCAGCCAGGGAGAAAAACAGCAATGACGCTCAACAACGGGACGCCGACGTCCCAGGGCCCAACCGCGGGGGCCGCCCGGACGCCGGGCTACGCGGGAACACTGGCTGCCGCCTGCAGCGCGGTCTTCGTGGCCCAGGTCGCGAACGCGCTGCCGGCCTCGCTCAACGGGCTCTTCCAGGAGGACCTGCACACCCACGGATCCCAGCTCACCTGGATCACCGCGGCCTTCATGATCGCCGTGGTCTGCTTCGAGTTCACCTTCGGCGTCCTCGGCGACCTGTTCGGACGGCGACGGCTGGTCGTGGCCGGCACGCTCCTGGTCGCCGCGGGCAGCAGCGTGGCCGCGCTCGCCCCCACCGTCCAGGTGCTGTGGATCGGCGCCGCCCTGAACGGACTCGGCGCCGGCGCCATGTTCCCCGGCTCGCTCACCGCGATCACCGCCGTCACCCGCACCATGCGCGCACGGGCGCACTCGGTGGCCGTCTGGAGCGGCTTCCTGTCCGCGGGCGCGGCCGTCTCACCGTTGCTCGGCGGCATGTTCGCCAAGATCGGGTCGTGGCGCGGCTCCTTCTGGGTCCTCGTCGGGCTCGCCCTGGTCAGCACGGTGCTCACCCTGGTGCTGGCCACCGAGTCGAAGGCGCCGGAGGGCCGCAAGCTCGACGTGCCCGGTCAGATCGCCTTCGCCATCGGTCTCACCCTGGTCCTGTTCGGCGCCGTCGAGGGACCCGAGTCGGGCTGGACCACGCTTCCCGTCCTGCTCGCCTTCGCCATCGGCATCTGCTTCCTCGCCGGGTTCGTCGTCGTGGAACTGGGGGCCGAGTCGCCGATCTTCGACCTGAAGCTGTTCCGCAACCGGGCCTTCACGGTGTCGTCCGTCGTCGCGGTCATCGGCATGCTCGCCTTCCTCGGCGCCTGCTTCGCCACCAGCATGTGGCTGGGTCCGGTGCAGCACCAGGACCCGATCCGGGTCGCGGTCCCCTTCCTGCTCCTGCAGGGGCCCGCCTTCCTGCTCATCCCGGTCGTCTCGCGCCTGCTCCACCGGGTCGCCCCGTCCTGGCTGCTGACCAGCGGTTTCGCCCTGATGGCGATCGGCTCTCTGCTGTGCGCCCGGCTGGATGTCACCGACCCGGACCTCGGGGCGTTCGTCGCGCCCGCCCTGCTGATCGGCATCGGCTTCGCCCTGACCGTCAGCTCGGTGACGGCCGTGGCGCTCAACAGCGTGCCCCTGAACCTGGCGGGCATGGCGAGCGCCACCACCAACATGCTGCGGGACCTCGGCTTCGCCCTCGGCCCCGTGGTCGTCGGCGCGGTCGCCCTGAGCAACGCCGGGTCGGCGTTCGCCTCGAAACTGCCCGGCGCGCACCTGCCGCCCGCTCAGGAGGCGGCGGCCCGTCAGATCGCCGAGGCCGACGGACCCATCGCCGTGAACAGCCTGCCGCCCGGCGTCCCCGGGTCCGCGGCGCACGGGGTGGCCCTCGAAGCCCTGGGCAGCGGCTTCAGCACCGCGTACCTGGTGTGCGGGGTGGCCGCGGCGATCGCCGCCCTGCTGACCGCCTTCGGCATGATCGGAACCCACAGGCACCGCTCCGGCGAGCACGAGGAGATTCCCGCCGCCGCGCCCGAGGGCGACGGCAGGCAGGAAACGGCCCTCACCCGCTGACCCGCCGGGCGTCCGGCCGCGCGGCCGGACGTGCGGCCGGACGTGCGGCCGGAGCCTCTCCGTACGCCGCCGCAGGTAGCCGGGGCGGGCGTCGGGGCGGCGACCACCACGGCCGGTGCCCTGCGCGTTCCCGGCTCCGGCGAACCCGCGCCGGGCGCCGGAAGGGTGGGGTGGGCCGGGGGCCGGTCCAGGGGCCAGGGAATCGCGGTTCCGGCCCGGCGGGACGAACGCTGCGATGCGTCCCGCCGGGCCGGGCGCCTTCGCATGGGGCGGGGGCCGGCGCCCTCACACTCCGCCCGTCGCGCCGAGGCCCGTCAGGGCGCCCACCGGGTCGGGGTCGGGGGTGCCGCGGGGCCACCAGTCGTCGTGGCCGGGCTCCGACTCGTACGCGTACCACAGCCCGTCCCGGCCCAGGCGGAGCTGGACGTGGCCGCGCGGGTGCGTGAGGCGGTTGCGCCAGGGCCGGAACGCCGGCAGGTCGGCGGCGAGGAGCAGCGGGCGGGCCCGGTCGAAGCGCCCGGCCGGCGGATCCCACGGTTCCTCCAGGACGGCCAGCCCCTCCGAACCGCCCTGCCGCCAAGCGGCCACGGCGCGCGCCAGCTCCGCCGGGGTGCGCCCGGCGGCCGTGGCGAGCGAGGAGTACAGCGCGCGGGTGGCCGCGGTGAGTCCCGAGCCGGGGCGGGCGGCGGCGAGCCGGACCGCGTCCTGCCAGAGCGTCAGCTCGGCCACCGGGTCGTGGCCGGTGACGAGCACGGCGTGCGCGCGTGCGGCGGCATCGGTCGCCAGCTGGTCCAGCGCGAAGGGGTCCGGCCCTCCCGGCGCCGCCGGGTAGACCGGCGGCTGCCCGGGATGCTGCGGCACGGGCAACGGCGGCGGCAGCGGCGGGAGTTGCTGCCGGGCGACGGCGTCGGTCGCTCGCACGCCGGGCAGCGGTGCCGGTTCCCGGTCCCGGGCGGCGCGGGCCGCGCGCGCGGCGCTGAGCCGGGAGAGGGCCTCGAGCAGCTCGCGCTCCCCTCGGCCGCGCAGCAGGAGCAGCACGAAGGGGTCGGCGTCGAGCAGTCGGGCCGTCTGGTAGCACAGGGCCGCGGCGTGCTTGCACGGGTGCCCCCGGTCGGGGCAGCTGCAGTGCGGCTCCAGGTCGCCAGGGCCCGGCAGCAGCGGTACTCCGCAGTCGGCGAGGGAGTGCGGCAACTCCTTGTCCAGCAGCGCGGCGATGTGCCCGGGCCGCTCGACGGCGGCGTCCAGGAACCGGTCCCAGTCGGCGTCGTCCAGCGTGCGCAACCGCACCTGTACGCGGTAGGGGCGCGGGCGGCTGCCCTGCACGTAGGCGAGTACGAGGCCGGGGGTCACCGTGATGGCGTCCACGTGCCCCTGCTCGGCGTACCCCCGGCCCCGCGCCAGCCGCTTGGCGTCCAGCGCGCCTTCCTCCAACGCCGTGACCCACGCGTTGCCCCACCAGGTCTCGGCGAAGCTCGCGTCCCCGCCCGAGGAGCGGGGCCGGAAGGCGTCGAAGGTACGGCGAAGGTCGCCGTCGCGGGAGGGGGCGGCCATCGACCGGGGAACGGCGGGGACCGCGGGGGACGCCGGGACGGCGCCGACCTCACCGCCGCCGTGACCGTCGTCGCCGTGACCGCTGCGGGCGGGGGCGCTGTGGGCGGGGGCGTCCTCCGGCCGGGTCGTCGCGTCCTGGCGAGGCACGCCGAAGGCTCCGGCGAGCAACTCCCCCACACTACGGGCCCGCCGACCACCGGCGGCGCGTGCCGAGGGACGACCGGGGGCAGGCGCGGGCCCGGCGTTCCGGCGCCCGGGGACACCGTGCTCCAGGGCGCGGTGCTCCGGAGCGCGGTGCTCCGGTCCGCGGTGCTCCGAGTTCCGGCGGTCGGCATCCACATGGTCGGCGTTCCGCCGCTCGGCGTCCGCGTCCGTACGGTCGTCATCAGGACGGCCGGTGTCCGTGCGTCCGGCGTCCGTGCGTCCGGGGTCCGCTCGCCTCTGCCGCAACGCCGCGCGCAGCGCCTCGCGCGCGATGTCGGCGGGACGTGCTCCGCGCGTCCCCGCTTCGCCGGGCGGACTCGGGCGGACCCCGGGGACGGGCTCGGCATCCCGGGCGCTCGGGCCCGCCTTCCCGCCACCCACCGGGTCCGCCGCCCCGCCGCCGGACCGGCCCGCTCCCCCGTCGGCAGGCGAACCCGCCTCCGAGCCGGGCGAGTCGACGGAGCGACCCTCCGCCGGACTCCCCTCCGCCGGACTCCCCTCCGCCGGACTCCCCTCCGCCGGACTCCCCTCCGCCGGTGTCTCCTGAGCCGGAGCCCCCTGTGCCGGTGTCCCCCCGGCCGCGTCACCCGGCGCCGGGTCGGGCGCCGGCGCCTCCGGGAGCCCCCCGGCGGAGGCGCTTGCCAGGCCGCGCCGGGCGGAGACCGCCTGCCGCAGCGCCGCGCGGGCGGCGTCGGCCGGCCGCCGCGGCTCACGTCCGGACGTCCCGGACCCCGGTGACCGGCCGCCGGCGTCCTCCGTCCCCGGCCCCCTGCTCGACTCAGCCACCGCCGCAGCAACCGACGCAGCAACCGACACCCGGCCCGCAGCCCGGTCCGCGGCCCCCTCGGCGGCCTCCACCGGCGTGGCCTCCACGTCCGAGTCGCCCGCCCGGTGCTCCCGCGCCTGTCGCAGGGCACGGCGGGCCTCGTCGGCCGGGCCGGGGGTCATGACGGCCTCCGCAGGGACACCAGGTCGGACAGCTCACGGTCCGTCAGTTCCGTGAGCGCCGACTCGCCGGAGCCGAGGATCGCGTCGGCCAGGGCGCGCTTGGCCTGAAGCATCTCGGCGATGCGGTCCTCGACCGTGCCCTCGGTGATCAGGCGGTGGACCTGGACCGGCTGGGTCTGTCCGATGCGGTAGGCGCGGTCGGTGGCCTGTTCCTCGACGGCCGGGTTCCACCAGCGGTCGAAGTGGATGACGTGACCGGCGCGGGTGAGGTTGAGGCCGGTACCCGCGGCCTTCAGCGACAGCACCAGGACGGGGGTCGCCCCGCTCTGGAAGCGGTCCACCATGCGCTCGCGTTCGGCGACCGGCGTGCCGCCGTGCAGGAAGTCGGCCGGGACCGCGCGGGAGGCGAGGTGCGTCATGATCAGGCGGGCCATGCCGACGTACTGGGTGAAGACCAGTGCCGAACCGTCCTCCGCGAGCAGCGTGTCCAGCAGTTCGTCGAGGAGGGTCAGCTTCCCGGAGCGGGCGACCAGGCGTTCGCCGTGCGCCTGCGCCGCCGTCTCCTTCAGGTACAGCGCTGGATGGTCGCAGATCTGCTTCAGCGCCCCCAGCAGCTTCAGCACCAGGCCCCGGCGCGCGATGCCCTCGGCGGTCTCGATGGCCAGCAGGGACTCCCGCACCACCGCCTCGTACAGGGCGGCCTGTTCCCGGGTGAGCGGCACCGGGCGGTCCGTCTCCGTCTTGGGCGGCAGTTCGGGCACGATGCCGGGGTCGGACTTCTTGCGGCGCAGCAGGAAGGGGCGCACCAGGCGGGAGAGGCGGGCCACCGCCTCCTCGTCCTCGCCGTTCTCCACCGCGCGCGCGTGCCGGGCGCGGAAGGACTTCAGGGGGCCGAGGAGCCCCGGCGTCGTCCAGTCGAGCAGTGCCCACAGCTCGGACAGGTTGTTCTCGACCGGCGTGCCGGTCAGGGCGACGCGGGCCGTGGACGGGATCAGGCGCAGCGCCTTCGCGGTGGCCGAGTAGGGGTTCTTGACGTGCTGCGCCTCGTCCGCGACGACCATGCCCCACCGCTGTCCGGCCAGCAGCGGCGCCGCGCCGCGCATCGTGCCGTAGGTGGTGAGGACGAAACCGCCGGACAGGTCCTCCAGGGTGCGGTCGGGGCCGTGGAAGCGGCGGACCGGGACACCGGGCGCGAACCGGCTGATCTCGCGCTGCCAGTTGCCGAGCAGGGAGGCCGGGCAGACCACCAGGGTCGGTTCGGTGCGGGCCCGCTTGAGGTGCAGGGCGATCACGGTGATCGTCTTCCCGAGGCCCATGTCGTCGGCGAGGCAGCCGCCGAGGCCGAGCGAGGTCATGAGGTCCAGCCAGGCCAGGCCCCTGAGCTGGTAGTCGCGCAGGGTGGCGTGCAGGCCCGGCGGCGGTTCGGCGGGACGCAGTCCGGCCGTGAGGCGGTCGCGCAGGGCGGCCAGGGCGCCGACCGGCACGGCCCGCACCGTCTCGCCGTCGACCTCGGCGCTGCCGGTGAGGGCGGCGGACAGCGCGTCGACCGGGTCCAGCAGGCCCAGTTCGCGTTTGCGGGCCTTGCGGACCAGCGCCGGGTCGACGAGCACCCAGCGGTCGCGCAGCCGGACGACCGGGCGGTGGGCCTCGGCGAGGGTGTCCATCTCGGCCTCGCTCAGCGGATCGCCGCCGAGCGCCAACTGCCAACGGAACTGGAGCAGTTCCTCGCTGTCGAAGAAGCCGGTGCCGTCGGTGGCCGAGCCCGGGGCGGGGCGGACCACCGCGGCCGCGGTGAGGTCCCGCGCCAGGTCCCGGGGCCAGTGCACGGCGACCCCGGCGGCCGCGAGCCGGGCGCCCGCCACGCCGAGCAGGTCGCCCAGTTCCTCGTCGGACAGGGCGAGGACGTCGGGCACGTCCTGCTCGCAGAGCCGGTCGAGCGGGGCCCAGACGCGGGCCGCCCGCCGCACGGCGAGGGCCGCGTCCACGCGCGCGCGTGGGCCGAACGCCGCGTCCGCCTCGCCCGCCCACAGCGCGGCCGCGTCGGCGACGAGGGTGGGGTCGGCGAGGCTGTGCACCTGGACGATCGCCGCGCCCGCGGTGCGCACGCCCGCGCCGCCGTCGAAGAGTTCGTACGCCGACAGGTCCAGGCGGAGCGAGAGGCGTACGCCCGCGTCCATGCCGGCGGCGACCTCGGCGGCCCAGTCGTGGGCGCCGGGCAGGTGCTGGGGCCGGCGGTCGGCGAAGGGCCGGCCGGAGGCGTGCGGCGCGGCGGGGGTACGGGGCAGCGTGTCGGCGACGGCGTCCAGGAAGGAGCGCATCAGCGCCTCCGGCTCGGGCAGCCGCAGCGGGCCGGATCCGGGCAGCGGGACGGCGTGTCCCTCGTACGGCAGGGCCGCGGCGATCGCCCTGAGGTGCGCGATGTCGTCGGGGTCGAGGGGGCCGGCCCGCCAGGCGTCGTGGCCGCCGGACGTCAGGCCGGGCAGCAGGCGGCCCCGGGCGACCAGCCGCAGGGCGTGCAGCGCGGCCGCGCCCCAGCAGGCGGTGGCGGGGTGGGCGGCCGGGTCGCGGCGGGCGCGCGCGAGCAGCGGAAGCGCCTCGCCGACCGGGAGCGCGAGGGCGGGCGCGGTGCGGCGCCGTACGCCCGCGCCGTGCTGTCGTACGACGGTGAGCTCGGTGACGGCGGTCGGCTCGGTGTCCTCGGCGGGCAGCGGGGCGCCCTCGGGGTCCCAGAAGGCGATCCGCCCGTCGCGGGGCAGGGGCGCGGGGAGGTAGACGGCCGCCAGCCGGAGCGGCACCCGCTCCCCGGCGCGCCCGGCCACCGTGGCCGTGTCGCCCATACGACTGTCACCTCCCGCCCGTCGTGTCGGATCAGACGTCTTCGACTCTACGGGCGGGGTCTGACAATCGGCCCCGGAGGCCCGTACGGCCCCGGCGCCGCCCGGTCAGGGGACGGTGCGGGAGACGACGTAGACGAACGGGTTGTGCGGGTCGGCGAGGCTGACGACGACGTCCTGGGTCGGCTTGGGGTTCTGCTGCCGGTGGACGAGGCCGTACCAGGGGCCGGGACCGGTGAACCGCCAGCCGGTGATCTTCTGGTCGCGGGCGTGGATGGTGATGTCGCCCCGCTTCAGGTCCGACCGCTCGACGCCCATGTCGCGCAGGAAGACGTCGAGGTTGGCGTTCGGCGTCTGGAACTGGACGTAGAGGCGGCTGGTCTTCCAGTTGTTCGTCTCGTAGTACGCGACCTTGCCGGAGGGATGCGGCATCGGCACCTGGTAGAGGCGGCGCTGCACCTTGGACGGCCAGCCCCTGGTCAGGCCGGTCGCCGAGTACTTCGCCTCCTTGTCCTTGCCGGCGTCGCGGCTCTGGTTGGCCGAGATCACCAGGTAGCCGGCCGGTACGCCGATGAGCAGCACGATGATGAGGAGGGTGAGCGCCCTGCGGCGGATCATGTGGCGGCGGTCCTCGGGGTGCCCGGGCCGCCCGCCGGTGGGCTCCGCCTGGCGCGGCAGCGAGGCCGTCATGCGGTGTCCTCGCGGCGGGCGGACGCGTACCGCTCGTAGCGCTCGTAGCGCTCGACCCGGCGCCGCTTGGCGCGGCGGAAGCGGCGGGCGACCAGGCGGGCCAGGTCGGCGGCGCCGACCATGCCGGCCTCGGGGCCGAGCTGGGCGCGGGTGATGCGGGCCTCGGGGCGGTAGCCGCGGCCGGTGAGATGGCGTTTGAAGGCGTCGCGCGCGGGGCCGATCAGCAGGTCGTCCGCGGCCGACACGCCGCCGCCGATGACGAAGCAGGAGGGGTCGAGGGCGGCGGCGAGGTTGGCGATGCCGACACCGAGCCACTGGCCGATGTCCTGCAGCAGCTCGATGCACATGGCGTCGCCCTCGCGGGCCAGCTCGGTGATCATCGGGCCGGTGATGTCGGAGATGTTGCCCTTGACGTGCTCGATGATCCCGTAGGCCACCGGGGAGTCGGCGGCGGCCAGCTCGCGCGCCTCGCGCACCAGCGCGTTGCCGGAGCTGTACTGCTCCCAGCAGCCGCGGTTGCCGCACGGGCAGCGGTGGCCGCCGGGCACGACCTGCATGTGGCCGAACTCGCCGGCGACACCGTACTTGCCGCGCTTGACCTGGCCGTCCTCCAGGATCGCGCCGCCGATGCCGGTGCCGAGCGTGATCATGACGAGGTGGTCCTCGCCGCGGCCGGCGCCGAAGCGCCACTCGGCCCAGGCGGCGGTGTTGGCGTCGTTGTCGACCAGGACGGGGACCGCGAGGCGGCCGGCGATACGGTCGCGCAGGGGCTCGTTGCGCCAGGACAGGTGGGGTGCGAACAGGACGCGGTTGCGGTCGGCGTCGACCCAGCCGGCCGCGCCGATGCCGACGGCGTGCACGTCGTGCCGGTCGGACAGGTCGAGGACCAGTTCGACGATGGTGTCCTCGACGACCTTGGGGCTCTTGGACTTGTCCGGCGTCTCCGTGCGGACCTTCTCCAGGATGTTGCCGTCCGCGTCGACGACGCCCGCCATGACCTTCGTGCCGCCGATGTCGATGCCCACCGTCGGGACGCGGGGCGCCGTGAGGTGCGAGCGGCGCTCCCGGGTGCCCACGGTCCTCAGGACCGGAGCGCGGCGGGAGCCTATGGGGGCGGTGAAGTCGCGGTAGGTGCTCATCAAGGCCCGATTCTGCCTCACCGTGACTCTGTGTGCCGTGCCGGGGAGAAAAGGCGGGGACGAATCACCCGCCCCCTTGTCCTGACAATATGACCGACATGGGACTCATGACCGTACGAGCAGCTGGAACTCGAAGGAGTAGCGCGACGGCCGGTAGGTGTGGCTGCCGAACTCCACCGGGCGGCCGGTGTCGTCGAAGGTGGTGCGCTGCATGGTGAGCAGCGGGGCGCCCTCGGCCTCGCCGAGCCGCTCGGCCTCGTCGGCGGTGGCCGCGCGGGCGCCGATGGCCTGGCGCGCGCTGTGCAGCGTGATGCCCGCGGCGCGCATCATGCGGTACAGGCCGGTCGTCTCCAGCTGCGCGGTGTCCAGGTCCAGCAGGCCGGGCGGGATGTGGTTGCACAGGCACGCCATCGGCTCCCCGTGCGCGAGCCGCAGCCGCTCCACCCGGTGCACGTCGCTGCCCTCGACCACACCGAGTGCGGCCGCGACCTCCGCCGTCGCCGGGACCATGGTGTTGACCAGCACCTTCGTCGCGGGGCGCTGGCCGGCCGCCTCCAGGTCGTCGTAGAGGCTGCTGAGTTCGAGCGGGCGCTTGACCTGGCTGTGCACCACCTGGGTGCCGACGCCGCGGCGGCGCACCAGAAGGCCCTTGTCGACCAGGGACTGGATGGCCTGACGGACGGTGGGCCGGGACAGGCCCAGGCGCGCGGCCAGCTCGATCTCGTTGCCCAGCAGGCTGCCCGGGGTGAGTTCTCCGCGTTCGATCGCCGCCTCGAGCTGCTGGGACAGCTGGAAGTAGAGCGGCACCGGAGAGCTGCGGTCCACCCGCAGGTCGAGCGACACGGTCGGGTCCTCTTGTGGTTTCGGCACGGGGCCGAGCGTAACTCCGTGCGTTGTTGACGGGAAGTCGTGTAGTTCGATTGTCCGGACATACGCATTGACAGTGTCCGTGTTCACGTCGCACTTTTGTTTCCATGCGCATCGGGGTCATCGGTACGGGCCGCATCGGTACCATTCATGCGAACACGCTCAGCCGTCACCCGGAGGTCGGCTCCCTGATCCTCACGGACACGGATCCGGCACGGGCCCAGGAGCTCGCGCACCGGCTCGGCGAGACGGCGGCTCCCGGAGTGGACGAGATCTTCAAGTGGGGCGTGGACGCCGTGGTGATCACGACGGCCACCTCGGCCCACGCGGAACTGATCGGCCGGGCGGCACGCTCGGGGCTGCCGGTGTTCTGCGAGAAGCCCATCGCCCTCGACCTGCCGGGCACGCTGAACGCGATCGCCGAGGTGGAGGCCGCCGGGACGATCCTGCAGATGGGCTTCCAGCGCCGTTTCGACACCGGCCACCTGGGCGCACGGGAGGCGGTCGGCTCCGGCCGGCTGGGCCGGCTGCACACCGTGCGGGCGCTCACCTCGGACCAGGCCCCTCCGCCCCCGGAGTGGCTGCCGCTGTCCGGCGGGCTGTTCCGGGACACGCTCATCCACGACTTCGACGCCCTGCGCTGGGTGACCGGGCGCGAGGTCGCCGACGTGTACGCGGCCGGGTCGGACGCCGGGCCCGCGATGTTCCGCGCGGCGGGCGACGTCGACACCGGCGCCGCCCTGCTCACCCTCGACGACGGCACGCTCGCCACGGCGACCGCGACCCGGCTGAACGGCGCCGGGTACGACGTGCGCATGGAGCTGGCCGGGGAACTCGACCAGATCGCCGTCGGCCTGGACGACCGCACGCCCATCGCCTCCACCGAGCCGACCGGGCCACCGGCCGCGGACAAGCCGTGGCCCGGGTTCCTGGAGCGCTTCGGCCCCGCCTACGAGGCGGAACTGGCCGCCTTCGTCGACGTGGTGCTCGGCCGGCGGGCGAACCCGTGCGACGGCCGGGAGGCGTTGCAGGCCCTGCGCGTGGCCGAGGCCTGCGAGGTGTCCCGGCGGGAGCGCAGGCCGGTGGCGCTGGCGGAAATCCCGGGCGGGGTCGAGTCGGCGTTCAGGTGAACGGCCCGTCGAGCGGGTGTTCCGGAGGGGAATCGGCCGAAGTTGTCATTGACATGCCACCTTCTACGCGCGTCATCATGTGGCCATGAGATTCCCCCCACGCGCCACCCGGATCGGCGCCGCAGCCACCCTCGTGTCCGCCCTCCTCGTGGGCGGCGCCGTCTCCGCCACCACGGCGGACGCCGCCGCCACCTCCGTCGGGAGCATCTGTCACAGCGACCTGCCGTCCCAGGCCCACGACACGCTCGACCTGATCGCGTCGGACGGCCCCTTCCCGTACTCGCAGGACGGCACGGTCTTCAAGAACCGCGAAGGCGTCCTGCCCGGCCGGCCGTCCGGCTACTACCACGAGTACACGGTGATCACCCCGGGCTCCTCCACGCGCGGCGCACGCCGCATCGTCACCGGCGAGGAGTACCAGGAGGACTACTACACCGCCGACCACTACGCCACGTTCGACCTCATCGACTTCGGCTGCTGAGGTCCGACGGTCCGCCGCCGCCCCGCGCGCCCGGACAGTCGTCCGCGGCGCGCGGTGGCGGCGCGGTGCGCCGCGGCCGGCCGGGCGGGCGCCCGGCGGTTCGTGCGCGCCGCGGGTGAGGCTCCGGCCGTCCTGCCGGAAGCCGTCGCGGGTGACGAAGACCGTGGAGACGCGCACGGCCGGTGCCCGCGGGACCGAGGTCGGTGTCCGCCGGCCGCCAGCGCCCGGGGGCGGCGGCCGCTGGGATGGGTCCATGACTACTTCTCAGCAGCCCCTGACCACGTCCCCCGACCGCGCGTCGGGCCCCTCGTCCCCCCTGGCCGGCAAGGCCGCCCTCGTGACCGGCGGCAGCCGCGGCATCGGTGCGGCGACGGCGGTGCGGCTGGCCCGGGAGGGCGCGGACGTGGCCATCACCTACGTCGACGGCAAGGAGGCGGCCACGGACGTCGTCCGGCGCGTCGAGCGCCTCGGGCGGCGGGCGGTGGCCCTCCGGGCGGACGCCGCGGACGCGCGGGAGGCGGCGGAGGCGGTGGAGCGCGCGGCCGGGGAACTGGGCGGGCTCGACGTGCTGGTGAACAACGCCGGCATCGGCGTCCTCGGCCCCCTCGGCACGCTCACCGCGGCGGACGTCGACCGGGTGCTCGCCGTGAACGTGCGCGGGGTGTTCCTGGCCTGCCGGGCGGCGGCCGGGCACCTGGCGGCGGGCGGCCGCATCATCACCGTCGGCACCTGCCTGACCCAGCGCGTGGCGGGGCCCGGCGCGACGCTGTACACGATGAGCAAGTCCGCCCTGACGGGCCTGACGAAGGCGCTGGCGCGGGAGCTGGGCTCCCGCGGGATCACCGCGAACATCGTGCACCCGGGCCCCACCGACACCGACATGAACCCCGCCGACGGACCGCACGCCCCGGCCCAGACGGCGCTGACCGCGCTCGGCCGCTTCGGCGACCCCGACGAGATCGCCGCGGCGGTCGCCTACCTCGCCGGCCCGGACGCGGCCTACGTCACCGGCACCGAACTGTCCGTGGACGGAGGGCACGCGGCGTGACCGGGCGCCACGGGGCACTGCCGGGACGGCCGGTGCGACGGCCGGTGCACCGATCGGCATGACGACACGCCCGATCGTCGGCGCCGGTACGCCACCACCCCCGCGTGGCGGCTCCGCCGGACCCGGCCCCCGACGCCAGGGCCGCTCCGGCGACGCACCGGGCCCGCCCCGGGGCCCCGGGACCGCAACCGGACTCCGGGCCCGCACCCGGACTCCGGACCCGCACCGGGGCTCCGGGACGGCCGGTGCGACGGCCGGTGTACCGATCGGCATGACGACACGCCCGATCGTCGGCGCCGGTACGCCACCACCCCCGCGTGGCGGCTCCGCCGGACCCGGCCCCCGACGCCAGGGCCGCTCCGGCGACGCACCGGGGCCCCGGGACCGCAACCGGACTCCGGGCCCGCACCGAGACTCCGGGCCCACACCGGGGCTTCGGGTCCGGTGCGGGTCCGGGACTCCGGACCCACACCGGACTCCGACCCACACCCGGGCTCCGGACCCGCACCGGGGCTCCGGGACCGCACCGGGCCCGGCCGTCAGCCGGTCGTCGTCCGGTGGCGGGCGGCCAGTTCCGACGCGCCGTCTTCCGTGAGGGTGCCGAACAGGCGCAGGCGGGAGATGCCGCCGTCCGGATAGATGTCCACGCGCGCGTGGGTGCCGACGGCGGGCTCCGGCAGGGCGAAGCGGTGGTCGGTGTCGGGCTGGAGGCGGGTGCGCGGGAGGATCTCGCGCCAGTCGCCGTCCTCGCCGTCCTTGACGGAGACCGACGCCCAGCCGGCGCTGTTGCCCTTCAGGTACGCCGTGTCGATCTCGACCGCGCGGATGCCGGACCGGGCGGCGAGACGGTAGCGGATCCAGTCGTGGCCCCGGTCGCGGCGCCGGCGTGTCTCCCAGCCGTCGTCCATCCTGCGGGAGCGGCCCGGGTGGATGGTGTGGGCGGCGGGCGAGTAGAAGAGGTCGGAGGCGTCCTCGACCCGGCCGCCGTTGGCCAGCGCGACCACGTCGAAGGTGCCGAGGGCGGCCAGCCAGGCCGGGTCGGGCACGACCTCGCCGTACACGCGCAGGCGGGCGATGCCGCCGTCGGGGTGCTGGTTGAGGCGGAGGTGGGTGAAGCGCTGTTCGACGTGGACGGCGAAACCGTTCGCCGCGTGGCCGCCGACCGGTGTGCGCGGCACGAGCGTCGTCCACTTCACGTCGTCGGCGAGGAGTTCGGCCGGGGACGGATGGCCCGGCACCGAGGTGCCCTCGACCGACACCGCCTGCGGGTGGTTGCCGCGGAAGTGGGCGGTGTCGACGACGATGCCCCGCACGACGCCGGGCACGCCGAGGCGCACCAGCGCCCAGTCGTGGTCGTCCGCCGCCGGCCACGGGTGGCCGGCCGACGTGCCGCGCCGCCGCCGCGTCTCCCAGCCGTCCATGATCTTGCCCTTGTTCCCGAAGCGCTCGGGGTCGAACTCGGCGCGCCCGGGCAGCAGCAGGTTCTCGCGCTCGGCGAAGAACTCGTCGTTCGCGGCGACGACGCCCGCGCCGAGCCGCCGGTCGGCGAGGTCGGCGTGGTGGGTGAAGGGGAAGTCGGCGGTGCGGTAGTCGGCGTAGGGGTCACCGCCGGAGTAGGGGCGCGCGTCGCCGGTGAAGCTCGGAATCGCCGTCACGTCGATCAGGGGTTCCATTCGGAGTCGGTTCCTTTCCGGAGCCGGCCGCTGCGGGTCGGGGCGCGCGGATCGGGGCGCGCGGATCGGCGGGGGACGCCGGTCAGCGCGGACGGGTCAGCAGCCGGCCCTTCGGGGCGGTGAACTCCCCGTCGGCCACGATCCGCTCGCCGCGCAGCCAGCTGGACCTCACCACGCCGTACAGGGTCCGGCCCGCGTACGCCGTCACGCGGTTGCGGTGGTGGAGGGCCGCCGGGTCCACGGTGAACGTCTCGTCGGGCGCGAGCACCGCGAAGTCGGCGTCGCGGCCGGGCGCGATGGCGCCCTTGCGGGCCTCCAGACCGGCCAGGCGCGCCGTCCGCGTCGACATCCAGCGCACGACGTCCTCGAGGCCGTGCCCGCGCGCGCGTGCCTCGGTCCACACCGCGGGCAGGCTCAGCTGGAGGCCGGAGATGCCGCCCCAGGCGGTGGCGAAGTCGTCGGTCTTCAGGTCGGCCGTGGACGGGGAGTGGTCGGTGACCACGCAGTCGACGGTCCCGTCGGCGAGCGCCTGCCACAGCAGGTCCTGGTTGGCCGACTCCCGGATGGGCGGGCAGCACTTGAACTCGCTGGCGCCGTCCGGGACTTCCTCGGCGGTCAGGGTGAGGTAGTGGGGGCAGGTCTCGACGGTGACGCGGACGCCCCTCGCCCTGGCCGCGGCGATCAGCGGCAGCGCGCCCGAGGACGACAGGTGCAGGACGTGCACGCGCGCGTGGAGGCGTTCGGCCTGCTCGATGAGGTGGGCGACGGCGGTGTCCTCGGCGTCGCGCGGGCGGCTGGCGAGGAAGTCGGCGTACCGGGGGCCGCCGTGCTGCGGGGCCGCGTCGAGGTGGTGCGGGTCCTCGGCGTGCACGACGAGCAGTCCGTCGAAGGAGGCGATCTCGGCCAGGGCCCGCGCGAGCTGCCGCCGGTCGAGGGGCGGGAACTCCTCGACGCCCGAGGGCGACAGGAAGGCCTTGAAGCCGAAGACGCCGGCCTCGTGCAGCGGGCGCAGGTCCTGGAGGTTGTCCGGCAGGGCGCCGCCCCAGAAGCCGACGTCGACGTGTGCCTGGTCGGCGGCGACGGCCCGCTTGGTGCGGAGGTGGCCGACCGTGGTGGTCGGCGGGAGGGAGTTGAGGGGCATGTCGACGAGGGTGGTGATGCCGCCGGCCGCCGCCGCGCGGGTGGCGGTCCAGAAGCCCTCCCACTCGGTGCGGCCGGGGTCGTTGACGTGCACGTGGGTGTCGACCAGGCCGGGCAGCAGGGCGTCGTCGCCGAGGTCCTCGAGCCGGGCGCCGGCGGTGACCGGCGCGTCGTACGGCAGGACGGCGGTGATGCGGCCGGCCGCCACCGCGACCGAGGCGGCGCGGGTGCCCTCCGGGGTGATGACGCGCGTCGAGCGCAGCACCAGCTCCGCCTCGGGCTCTGTGCCGGACACCCGGACCCCTCTCTGCCGCCGTCTGACGTGTTGCTTCCCGGAAACGGGGTTTACTTCCGCGTAACGGAATTCAACGTTCTGTTGAAGGAGTCTTCACTCCGCTCCCCCGCGTCGTCAAGGGCGCCCTCGCCCGCGGGCTCCGCGCGGGGACCGGCGGGCCTGCGGGTACGCTGCTGCCCTTGCCGCCAGTCCCGACCGGTTGCCACCGGTCCCGAAAGGAACGCGCCGTGCCGACGTCCAGCGCCAGCGCCACCGGCTCCGCCAGGCCCCCGGCCGGTGGCGGCGTCCAGTCCCTGGAGCGCGCCTTCGACCTGCTCGAACGGATGGCGGACGCGGGCGGCGAGGTCGGCCTGAGCGAGCTGTCCGCGAGCAGCGGGCTGCCGCTGCCCACCATCCACCGCCTGATGCGCACGCTCGTGGCCTGCGGGTACGTCCGCCAGCAGACCAACCGCCGGTACGCGCTCGGCCCCCGGCTGATCCGCCTGGGCGAGTCCGCATCCCGCCTGCTCGGCGCCTGGGCCCGGCCGCACCTGGCCCGCCTGGTCGAGGAGACCGGCGAGACGGCGAACATGGCGCTGCTGGACGGCGACGAGGTCGTCTACGTCGCCCAGGCGCCCTCCAAGCACTCGATGCGCATGTTCACCGAGGTCGGCCGGCGCGTCCTGCCGCACTCCACCGGCGTCGGCAAGGCACTGCTGGCCGCCGTCCCGGACGACGAGGTGCGCGCCCTGCTGGCCCGCACCGGGATGCCGGCGCTGACCGACCGGACGATCACCACGCCGGACGGCTTCCTCGCCGCCCTGCGGGAGGTGCGGCGCCTCGGCTACGCCATGGACGACAACGAGCAGGAGATCGGCGTCCGCTGCCTGGCAGTCCCGGTCCCCGACTCCCCCACCGCCGCCGCCATCTCGATCTCCGGCCCGGCGGGCCGGGTCACGGAGACGGCCACGGAGCGGATCGTGCCGGTGCTGCAGCAGGTGGCCCGGGAACTGTCGGAGTCCCTCGCGAGCACCGGCGGCACGCCGGCCTGAGCCCGGCCGGTCCCCCGACTGCCCGCGAACGGGGGCTCAGCCGCACGTCGGCTCCCCCTCGGGCCGTCCGGCCACCGTGAACGGCGCTCAGCCACGCGTCGGCTCCCCGAACAGGTCCACCGCGTCGCGGACCTGCGACATCGCGCCGGAGAGCGCGCTCACGGAGCCGATCGCGCCGACGATCACGAGCAGCGAGCGGCGCAGCCGCGGGGTCTCGGGCGCGCCGTCGAGGGTCATCGCGGTCAGCGCCGCCAGTTCCTGGTCGGCGATGCACCGGTCGGGGACCTCGGCCGGGTGCGCGGCGAGTTCACGACGCAGCCGGGACACCGCGGTCCGCAGTCCCGTCACCCTCGGATCCTCGCCGCTGCCGGTCACCGACTTCTGCCCCACGCTCCGCAACACAGCTCTCCCCCTCGCACGTACTCGCGCGCCCTTACACGCCGTTCGCGCGCCCTCGCGCGCCGCCGTGCGCCGTTCTGTCGTGATCCGCTCGACCCGCGCCCCCCGTGCGCTGGTCGGGCGCCGGGGACGCGGGCCAGTAAACGCCACCCGGGACCCCGCGCGCCACCGCGCGGGCCGAAATTCAGCCCCAGGAGACCGGGCGTCCGCCGGGATGTCAGGTATGCAGGACGCATGACCGACCACACCGACAACCACGACCGGGTCGCCGGACTGCTGCTCGCCGCCGGAGGCGGGCGCCGGCTCGGCGGTCGGCCGAAGGCGCTGCTCGAACACCGCGGGCGGCTGCTCGTGGAGCACGCGACCGGCGTGCTGCGCGCGGCCGGCTGCTCCCGCGTCCACGTGGTGCTCGGGGCGCGGGCCGCCGACGTGCGGGCACGGGCTCGGCTGGCCGACTGCGTGCTCGTCGACAACCCCGACTGGGAGGAGGGAATGGGCAGTTCGCTGCGGGCCGGACTCGGCTCGCTGTTCGGCACGGGCGCCCGGGCGGCGCTCGTCTCGCTCGTCGACCAGCCCGGCATCGGGCCGGAGGCGGCGGGCCGCGTGCTGGCGGCCTGCCGGGACGAGACCTCGCTGGCGTCGGCCGCCTACGACGGCGTACGCGGGCACCCCGTCCTCCTCGGCGCCGCCCACTGGGCGGGCGTCGCCGCGAGCGCGAGCGGGGACCGGGGGGCGCGCGCCTACCTCGGGACGCACCAGGCGGCGCTCACGCTCGTCGAGTGCGCGGACGTGGCGCGGCCGTACGACATCGACACGAGGGAGGACCTGGCCCGTCTGATCCCGGGCGAGTGAGCGGGGGCGTCCCGACGCCGGGCCCGGCCCGGGTCCGGTCCGCCCCAGTCCAGCCCTGTCCGGCCCGGTCCGGCCGTCCCGCCCTGTCCGGCACAGTCCGGCGCAGTCCCGCCCAGTCCGGCCCAGTCCCGCCCAGTCCGGCGCCCTGTCCGGCGCCCTGTCCGGCGGGGCGGCATGTCATTGAGGTTCCACGATGAGGAAATTAGTATCCGTCCAGCAGAAGCGCCCATCAGCGCCCTATCGAGGAGTGACAGCTCATGCCCGCAGCAGCGCCGTCCCCGCTGGCCGTCGTCGACGCCGAGCCCGTGCCTCGGCAGGAGGAGGTCCTCACCGACGCGGCGCTCGCCTTCGTGGCCGAGCTGCACCGCCGGTTCACGCCCCGGCGTGACCAGCTCCTCGCCCGCCGCGCCGAGCGCCGCGCCGAGATCGCCCGCACCGCCACCCTCGACTTCCTCCCCGAGACGGCCGGCATCCGCGCGGACGACTCCTGGCGGGTGGCGCCCGCGCCCCCCGCCCTCGACGACCGCCGGGTCGAGATCACCGGCCCCACCGACCGCAGGATGACGGTCAACGCCCTCAACTCCGGCGCGCGGGTGTGGCTCGCGGACTTCGAGGACGCCTCCGCCCCGACCTGGGAGAACGTCGTCCTCGGCCAGGTCAACCTGATCGACGCGTTCACCCGCAGCATCGACTTCACCGACCCGGTGAGCGGCAAGTCGTACGCCCTGCGCCCGGAGGAGGAACTGGCGACGGTGGTCGTACGCCCGCGCGGCTGGCACCTGAACGAGCGTCACCTCGTCGACGCCGACGGCGCCCAGGTCCCGGGCGCCTTCGTCGACTTCGGCCTGTACTTCTTCCACAACGCCCGGCGCCTGCTCGACCTCGGCAAGGGCCCGTACTTCTACCTCCCGAAGACGGAGTCGCACCTGGAGGCCCGCCTCTGGAACGACGTGTTCGTCTTCGCGCAGGACCACGTCGGCATCCCGCGGGGCACCGTCCGCGCCACCGTCCTGATCGAGACGATCACGGCCGCGTACGAGATGGAGGAGATCCTCTACGAACTCCGCGACCACGCCTCCGGGCTGAACGCCGGCCGCTGGGACTACCTGTTCTCCGTCATCAAGAACTTCCGCGACTGCGGGCCCCGGTTCGTCCTGCCGGACCGCAACGCGGTGACGATGACGGCCCCGTTCATGCGGGCGTACACCGAACTCCTGGTCCGCACCTGCCACAGGCGCGGCGCGCACGCGATCGGCGGCATGGCGGCCTTCATCCCGTCCCGCCGCGACCCCGAGGTCAACAAGGTCGCCTTCGAGAAGGTCCGGGCCGACAAGGACCGCGAGGCGGGCGACGGCTTCGACGGCTCCTGGGTCGCCCACCCCGACCTGGTGCCGATCGCCATCGAGTCCTTCGACAAGGTGCTCGGCGACCGGCCGAACCAGAAGGACCGCCTGCGCGAGGACGTCCACGTCGAGGCGGCCGACCTGATCGCCGTCGACTCCCTGGACGCCCGGCCGACGTACGCCGGTCTCGTCAACGCCGTCCAGGTGGGCATCCGTTACATCGAGGCCTGGCTGCGCGGGTCCGGCGCGGTCGCCATCTTCAACCTCATGGAGGACGCGGCCACCGCGGAGATCTCCCGCTCCCAGGTCTGGCAGTGGATCAACGCCGGCGTCGAGTTCGAGAACGGCACCAGGGCGACGCCGGAACTGGTCCGCGAGATCGCCGCCGGGGAACTCGACGCCGTCCGCCGCGAGACCGGCGCTCAGGCCTTCGCGTCCGGCCACTGGCAGCAGGCCCACGACCTGCTGCTCAGGGTCGCCCTGGACGAGGACTACACCGAGTTCCTGACCCTGCCGGCGTACGAACAGCTCGCGGGCTGACGCCTCGCCGCACCGGTCCGAGTGGCCCGGCGACCCGCCCGCGGCCACTCGGACCCGCCGCACGCCCGCCGCACGCCCGCCGCCCGTGCGTCACACGTCCCGCAGGCGTCTCCCCTGCGTCCCGCGCGCGTGCGTCAGCCCAGGTGGACCGACCAGTCCTGTTCCGCAGCCGGTCTGCCGTGCAGGTCGGGCACCCGCTTGAGCCAGTCGGGGCGGCCCTGCCGGGTACGTGCCGCGCGCCGGGCCTCCTCGGCGGCGATCTCCTCCCGCCCGGGGAAGTCGGTGGGCAGCCAGGCCGCCGAGGCCCGCACGCGCGCGTGCAGGTAGCCCGCGTACGCCGCGCGCACCTCGTCCGGGCCGGCGAACCCCTCCTCCTGGGCCAGCCAGGCGTCCGGCACGCACGCGGTGACCTCACGCAGCAGCTCGGGCGTCACCTTCGGCGCCAGCTCGGCGTCGGCCGCCCGGGTGTCGGGGGCGTAGTGGCCGAGGGCGTGGTGCCGGAAGTCGTACGCCTTCTCCGGGGAGGAGCTGTCCCAGCGGTGGTGGAAGACCAGGGCGGCGCCGTGGTCGATCAGCCACAGGCGCGGGGGCGCGACGCCCAGCGTGGGCCACAGCATCAGATTGGAGCTGTGGACCGTACGGTCCACGTTCGTGGTCAGCGCGTCGAGCCAGACGATCCTGCCCGCCTCCAGTGGATCGACCGGGAAGACCTTCGCGACCTCGGGCGTGAAGTCCCGAGCGCCCGGCAGGAAGTCCATGCCGAGGTTGATCCCGCGGCTGGCGGCATGCAGGTCGCGCACCTCCTGGTGCGGCTCGTGGCCGGCGATCGCCGGGTCGAAGCGGACCAACACCAGTTCGGGGAAGCGCAGTCCCAGGGCGCGGGCCAGCTCGCCCACGATCACCTCGGCGACCAGCGCCTTGTGGCCCTGCGCGGAGCCGGTGAACTTCACCACGTAGGTGCCCAGGTCGTCGGCCTCGACGATCGCGGGGACGGAGCCGCCGGAGTGCAGGGGCGCGACGTAACGGGTCGCGGTGACCTCTCTCAGCATCTCCCGGGCCCCCACGGTGTCCTTCGGCTCACTCGGCTCGCCTTCCACGGCCGGCTCCCGCCCCGGGGAGCCCCGGGTCGCCGGCCGTCTGCGCGGTCGGCCTCCGGCCCGAAGTGAGCATAGTAACCGAGCGTGACAGGCGGGGCGGAACGCCCGAACAGTCGCACCGGCGTCGCGGCCCCACGAGCGGGCGGACCGGGCCGTCCGCCCGGGGCACCTTGTCGGCCGGTTCCGACAGCGCGTCCGAACGCCCGATCGGTCATGGCGGGAACTCGCCCCGGAAGCGTGACACTTCCGCGAACCGAGCCTGCCGGACAGCCGTCTGCAACAGACTCGTGTCCGTGGCGCGGTCCCGGACAGGCGAACCGCACGACGCCGAGCCGGACGGACGCGAAGGATGTTCCGGGTGCCGACGGACGCCGGAGTGCCGTCCCACGCCGCCGCCAGCTTCCGCACGCTCACCCACGGCCCGTCGTACGGGCCCTGAACTGGCCCACCTCGGGAGGCGCCCGGTGAAGAGGTTCTCAGGTCCGGTGAAGATGGCCGAACCCCGGGTCTCCGACGCCGAACAGGAGCTGTTCGGCGGGCCGTTGCGCTACGACATGGGCTGGTCCCACCACGAGCACGCCGGCCTGGACCTCACCATGGTGTCGGCGCTGCGCTCCATGCCGTCCCTCGTCGGCGCCACCCTGCGCCTGGCGTGGAGCGCCGACCGGCGGGCGCTGTTCGCCGTGGCGGCCAGCGAGCTCGGCCAGGGCATCGCCGCGGCCGTCGGCCTGCTCGCCCTCAACGCCGTCATGCATGCCCTGCTCGCCGGAAGCGGCGACGCCGCCCAGCGGCTGCACTCGCTGCTGCCCGGCCTGCTGGCCGTCGCCGCCATCGGGGTGGTCAACTCCGTCCTCTCCGCCTGGTCGACCTCTCGGGCCGGGCGCCTGGAGCCGATGGTCGAGCGGATCGCCACCACCCAGTACCTGGCCGCCGCCACGAGCGTCGAACTGGAAGCCATCGACGACCCCGACTTCCGGCGGCTGGTGGACGTCGCCCAGTACGGTCCGGCGTCCGCCCGCCGCATGATCGGTGCCTGCGTAGCGGCGCTGAACGGCCTGATCTCCCTGGTCACCACGGCCGGTGTGCTCGCCGTCCTCCACCCGGTCCTGCTGCCCATGCTGATCCTCATCGCCGCCCCGCGCGGCTGGGGCGCCATGCGCGTGGCGCAGGAGCGGTACGTGTCGGTGATGAGCTGGATCGAGCACGTGCGGGCCGGCCGGCTCATCGGCAACCTGCTCACCGAGCGCGGCGCCGCCCAGGAGGTCCGCCTGCACGGCGTCGGCGCCTTCCTGCTCGGCCGTTACGAGCGCATGGCCGAGAGCGCGGAGGCCGAACAGGAACGCCTCGCCTCCAGCAAGGCCCTGACCGAATGGGTCGCGTCCGCGCTGTCCGGCCTGGCCATGGCCGCGACGTACGGGGCCATGTTCTGGCTGATCACGGCCGGGCACATGAGCCTCGCCATCGCCGGGACCGCGGTGATCGCGGTCCGGACCGGGTCGGCGAGCCTGGGCGCGCTGGTGATGAACATCAACCAGCTGCACGAGGAATCCCTCTACGTCCGCGACCACGGCCGGTTCCTGGTCCAGGCGGCGCGGCGCACCATCCCCGAGGGGGGCGATCCGGTCCCCGAGCGGGTCGCGGAGATCGTCCTCGACCGCGTCACCTACCGCTACCCCGACCGTGACACGGACGCCCTGGACCAGGTGTCCCTCACCCTGCCGATGGGCTCGGTCACCGCCGTGGTCGGTGAGAACGGCTCCGGCAAGAGCACGCTGATGAAGATCCTGTCAGGTCTGCTGCTGCCCCAGGCCGGCTCCCTGCGGTGGGGCGGGGCGGACATCGGCGACCTCGACCGCTCCCAGCTGTTCGAACGTGTCTCGCTGCTCACCCAGGACTTCCAGCGCTGGCCCATGACCGCGGCCATGAACATCCGCCTCGGCCGCCCCGCCCACGCGGCCACGCCGCAGGACCTGCAGCCCTCGGTGGACTACGCCGGAGCCGGACCGGTCATCGCCAGACTCCCCGACGGCCTGCGGAGCCTGCTGGCCCGCGTGTTCCGCGGCGCCATCGAGCTGTCCGGCGGGGAGTGGCAGAAAGTCGGTCTCGCCCGCACGCACTGGCGCAGCTCGACATCGCGGGCGGACAGCGTCCTGATCGTGGACGAACCCACCTCCGCCCTCGACCCCGAGGCCGAGATCCAGGCCTTCGACCGCATCCGCCGCCTCGCCGCCCCGAACCGGGCCGTCGTCCTGGTCACCCACCGCATGTCCGGCGTCCGCCACGCCGACCGCATCTACGTCCTCGACCACGGACGCCTCGCCGAACACGGCACCCACGACGAACTCATGGCCGCCCGGGGCCGCTACGCCGCCATGTTCGACGCGCAGGCAGCCCAGTACGCGCCCGACGCTGGCATCCCGAAACCCGCCGCACCCCCCGTCGTGGATCCCGCCTGACCGGCCTCGGGGTGCCGCGTGCCCGGCCGGCGCCATGCGCCCGGCCGGGGGGCATCGCCCCCGCGCGCGAGGGTTCGGCCGCGGGCTGCGGGTAGGCGTCCCGCATGGAGCTGTGGGGCAAGCGGGACGACATGGTGGTGCACGAGCGGGAGCCGTTCAACGCCGAACCGCCGCGCGGGGCGCTGGCGGGAGAGCGGCAGACCCCCGTCGGCGTCTTCTTCAGCCGCAACCACGGACCGATCCCCGACATCGACCCGGAGGCGTGGCGTCTGCGGGTGGACGGCCTGGTCGAACGCCCGCTGGAACTCTCCCTGCGGGAGCTGCGCGAGCGGTTCGGGGAGGTGGAGATCAGGGCGACCCTGCAGTGCGCGGGCAACCGGCGCGCCGGTCTCGCCGCGGTACGCGACATCCCCGGCGAGGCTCGCTGGGGCCCCGGCGCCACCGCCACCGCCCGTTGGAGCGGCGTCCGGCTCCGCGACGTTCTGGCCGAGGCCGGCCTCGGATCCCAGGCCGCGCACATCGCCTTCGGCGCCCCGGACGTCTCGCGGCAGGCCGACCCGCCCCAGCCCTACGGCGGCTCGATCCCCGCCGCCAAGGCCCTCGGCCCGGAAGTGCTGCTCGCCTGGGCCATGAACGGAGCACCGCTCCCCCGCGTCCACGGCGGGCCGCTGCGTGCCGTGGTGCCGGGCTGGATCGGCGCCCGCAGCGTCAAATGGCTCACGCGGATCACCGCCCGGTCCCAGCCCTCGGCCGGCTACTTCCAGGCGACCGCCTACCGCATCCTGCCGGCCGGAGCCGATCCCGCCCAGGCCGGACCCGGCGCCGGCATCTCCCTCGGCCCGTTCCCCGTGAACTGCGACATCCTCGCCCCCGACGACGGCGCCCGACTGCCCCCCGGGCCCACGGAGATCATGGGCTACGCCCTGGCGGGCGACGGCCGCACCGTCGCCCGCGTCGACGTCTCCGCCGACGCCGGGAGCAACTGGCAGCAGGCCGAACTCGACCCCGCGGACAGCCCCTGGGTCTGGCAGCTCTGGCGGACCACGCTCGACCTGGCGGCCGGCGAACGGCAGGTGACCGCCCGGGCGTGGGACAGCACCGGCGCGCTCATGCCCGAATCCCCCCGCTCCCTGTGGAATCCCCGGGGCTACGGCAACAACTCCTGGGCCTGCGTCCACGTCACCTGCCGCTGAACCGGGGCGGCCTCGCCGATCCCGCCGTGGCGCGGGTTCGTCCGGGCGTCGTGAGCAGGGACGTGAGGCAGGCGGTGACGAGCAGGGCGCACACGGTCGCGGGGGCGAGGGCGCGCACCCCGTCGCCGCGTCGCGCGTGGGTGATCACGACGCCGGCCATGAGCAGCCGGGCATGAGCAGCAGCCCGGCACCGGTCAGAATGCCCAGTGGCGGTACGGCCGGGCCGACGGCGGCTGCGGCGGCCCCTGCCACCTCGAGGCCCCCGATCACCCGGTAGGCCGGGACGGAGAAACCCGCGTGCGCGGCCGACCGACGCATCGGTGGCAGGGCGAGGATCTCGGGAGGTGCGCCCGCGCCGGGTCACCGTGCACGGCGAGCCGGCGAAACTGCCCCGCAGCCACAGCCCGCTCTCACCGCGGGCGGCGATCCGGAAGCCGAAGTCCCGGGCGGCCTTCGACGAACACCTCGCGGGAAACGACGACCCGGCGGAACTGGTCGCGGCCGGCTTCCGGCTCAGCGCCCGGATGACCGGCTCCCACCCGGAGCTGATGCAGGTGCTGCGCCGCCGTGGACTCGGCTGCCCGCACACGGACAACGGCCGGTCCTCCCGGGCCCGGCGCGACCTGGCGAGCGGGATCGCCTCCGGGCCGCTTCAGCGCCGTGGAACCCGCCGTCGCCCTCTCCGCGCTGGGCGGCACGCTGCTGTCACTGCCGGAGCTGAAGTCCTCCCGCCCCGACCTGGACGGGGACGAGGCGGCGTCGCACCTCGCCGAGACGGTCCTGCGCATGCTGGGCCTCTCCGCGGACGACGCCCACGAGGTCGCCCGGCGCCCCCTGCCCGGCCTCGCCCGGTGAGAGCCGGACGCAACGGAGCCGGGGCACGGATCGCCGGCGGGGCGGGGATCGCCCACGGGGCACGGATCGCCGGCGGGGCAGGGATCGCCGACAGCCCTACCCGAGCCCGCTCGGCAGGCGTGCGGAGGTGTAGGCCCGGTTCACCCATCTCTGCAGGTGCGGGGCCTGGGCCAGCAGTTCGCGGTAGACGCGGACAGCGTGGTGATGCACAGCCTCGACCACGGATGCCTCGACGGCCTCACCGCGCCAGATCAGCAGGTGCCGCTGCCACAACGGGTCCCCGGCCAGGGGCTTGACCACCACCCCGTCGATGGGGCGCACGGTGGGCTGTACCACCGTCACCCCCAGTCCCCTGGCGATCATGGACTGCAACTGGTCGAGTACGTGGAACTCGTGGGTGCCGGCCGGCATGAAACCCGCGGCCTGGCAGGCGTCGTAGAAGGCGCCGGGCCAGCCCACCCCGTCGTCGGAGGAGACGAACCAGGTGTCCTCGGCCAGTTCCTCCAGCGGGACCTCGACGCGGTGCGCCAGTGGGTGGTCGGCGTTCATGGCCACGAAGATCGGGACGGTGTTGATGGCACGATGCGCCAGAGCGGAGGAGTGCCGCAGGGGCAGTCCGGGGTAGTCGACGCCCAGCGCGGCGTCGAGTTCGCCGGCCTCCAGCAGACCGAGCAGTTCCCCGGTGGCGTAGACGCTGCACACGGAGACCTTGAGGTCCGGGCAGGCATCGCGCAGGGCGTTCAGCAGCGTCGGCACGATCGGTGTGTTGGTGGCACCGAGGCGGAGCGTGCCGTCCACTGTGGTCGGGCAGCTCGTACGCCGTCGCCCGAGGGCGTCGGCACGCACCAGGATCTCGCGTGCCTGGCTCACGACCTCCGCACCATAGGCGGTCAGCCGCACGCCCGTACTGCTGCGCAGGAACACCCCCTCACCGAGCAGTCGCTCGATGCGGCGCAGTTGCGTGCTCAGTGCGGGCTGGGTGAATCCGAGCGCGACGGCTGCCCGGCCGACGCTCCCGCAATCCGCGATCGCGCACAGCACACGCAGGTGACGCAACTCCAGTTCCATCGGTTCACCTCGTCGTGCGGCAGAAAACGGGGTCCATTATGCGCGCGAGCCGGCGGACGCGGCACTCCTCGTCCCGGGTCCGAACAGTACGGCCCGCGGGCGCCGCGCGTTATGCATGGTCCGCTCCTTCTCTTATGCCTCAGCCCGTTGTCCCCGCGGAGCCGGTCGTGGAACTCTCCACTGCACGTCCTGTCCCGCCGAGGTGGAGCGGGTCTGCTCCCGGTGACTCGGGCATCCCCGTGGCGGTCCCTTCGCCGTGAGGAGTACTCGTGCGCCCCGACGGCTGTGGCATCCGGTGACCGCCGAAGCGCCTCATCTTCGAGGAGAGACAAACATGCCTCATACCCAGGTCCGCTTCACCGTGGAGGCGACCCCGGCGGCGGTTCACGGCGCTCGCCACCGTATCTCCGCGACGGTGAGGTCGTGGGGCGCGTCGTCCGACGAGGAACTGTTCTCCCGCTTAGAACTGGTGGCTTCGGAGCTGCTCACCAACGGCCTCCAGCACGCGGGCGGACCCATGACCGTCGAGGTGTCCCTGGAGCAGGGCTTCCTCGTCATCGCGGTCCTCGACGGCAGCCGGAATCTTCCGCAGCCGAGTGCGGCCGCGGTCGACGACGAGCGTGGACGCGGCCTTCTCCTCATAGAAACCCTCTGTCTGTTCCAGGGCGTCGAACGCACCGACTCCGGCAAGCGCTGCTGGGCGGTTCTTCCCGTGTCGACCGGCCCCGCCCCGGCTGCCGGGCGGAGCACTCAGGACGGCAGCGCCCCGGATGCGCGCTGGTCGGTGACGGCCGCCGGCGAACGGCTGCTGTCGAACCTGTTCGAGATATGTCCATGACCCGTACGTCCGAGGAGGCGATGGTGGCTGCAGAGACGGCCGCGGAGACTGCCGCAGAGAGTGCCGCAGAGACGGATGAGAGCAGAGCGCGGAAGAACGGTCTGTACGGCCGGGTGAGCGTCGAACTCGCCGAGAACATGCGGCAGGGCTGGGCGGACACGGAGCGCCGCGGCCTCGAACCGATCGCGCAGGCGGCATACACGGCACGCCGCAGGACGGAGCTGTCCGCCCGGTTCCCCGGTGAGCTGCTGGTGATCCCGGCCGGCAACCCGAAGGTCCGCGCCAACGACACGGCCTACCCCTTCAGGCCCTCGTCGGACTACGTCTACCTGACCGGCGATCAGTCCCAGGACGCCGTGCTGGTCCTGGAGCCCGGCCGGTACGGCGGGCACCGGGCGATCGCGTACCTGCTCCCGCGTTCCGACCGGGAGAGCGGAGAGTTCTGGCTCGACTATCACGGTGAGCTGTGGGACGGCCGCCGCAACAGCCTCGCCGAGAACGAGCAGCTGCTCGGTCTGCCCTGCCGCGACGTCCGCACGCTCGCCGAGCGGCTCGGCACCGCCGACGGCCCGGTCCGCCTGCTGCGTGGCTACGACGCGGGTATCGACTCGGCGCTCGACGGGAAGGTGACGGCCGAGCACGACGACGAGTTCCGCGTGGCCCTCTCCGAGATGCGTCTGGTCAAGGACGAGTGGGAGATCGCCGATCTGCGTTTCGCCTGCGAGGCCACGGCCATGGGTTTCGAGGACGTCGTCCGCGCCCTCAGCTCCGCCGCACCGACACCCGAGCGCCTCATCGAGGGCACGTTCTTCACGCGTGCCCGGATCGAGGGCAACGACGTCGGCTACGCGTCGATCTGCGCGGCGGGACCCCACGCCACGACCCTGCACTGGGTGCGCAACGACGGCGAGACCCGTCCCGGCGATCTTCTGCTGCTCGATGCCGGAGTGGAGACCCGCAATCTCTACACCGCCGACATCACGCGCACCCTGCCCGTCGACGGGCGCTTCACCCCGCTCCAGCGGAAGATCTACGAAGCGGTGTACGCGGCGCAGGAGGCCGGCATCGCCGCGGTCAAGCCGGGTGCCGCGTACCGGGACTTCCACGAAGCCGCCCAGTGGGTTCTGGCCGAGCACCTGGCCGCCTGGGGCCTGTTCGGGGACCGGTCGGCGCAGGAGGCGTACGAACTCGGACTTCAGCGCCGCTGGACGCTGGCCGGCACCGGCCACATGCTCGGCCTGGACGTTCACGACTGCGCCAAGGCCCGCACCGAGATGTACGTGGACGGCACGCTGGAGCCGGGCATGGTGCTCACCGTCGAGCCGGGACTCTACTTCCAGGCCGACGATCTGACCGTTCCCGAGGAGTACCGGGGCATCGGCATACGGATCGAGGACGACATCCTGGTGACCGAGGAGGGCAACGAGAACCTCTCGGCCGGCCTGCCGCGGGAAGCGGACGAGGTGGAGGCCTGGATGTCCCGGCTGCGCGTCTGACGTGCCCTGCCGCGTTCCCCCGCGGGGGCCGGCCTCCGGGGACGGCGTCGGCACGACCCCGGTCAACCGCATCTTCGCTGCAGAGCAGAAGCCGTGCAGCCGAACCACGACACGACACAGGAGAGACCTCTCGATGCAGGAGCAGGGCAACGCCTCCGACACGGGCGACGACGAGCCTCACGCGCCGGCCACCCCGGCCGGCGCCTTCCAGGGAGGCTGGGCGAACACGGACCTCAAGCCGCAGCTCCTGCTGGGTGCGGCGTTCGCGGCCAAGCGGCGCTCGGCGGTGTCCGAACGGTTTCCCGGCGAGCGGATCGTCGTCCCGTCAGGCGGGCTGAAGGTCAGGAGCAACGACTTCGACTACACGTTCCGGCCGCACTCCGCTTTCGTCCATCTCACCGCCGATCAGGGGACGCAGGCGGTCCCCGACAGCGTCCTCGTCTTCGAACCGACAGGGTACGGACACTCGGTGACCCTGTTCGTCCGGCCGCGGTCGCCGCGTGACGGCGGCCGGAACGGCGCGGAGTTCTACGGCGACCGACGGCACGGGGAGTTCTGGATCGGCCGGCGCAGATCGCTGTCGGAGACCGCGGACGCCCTCGGCCTGGAGGTCGCCGCGCGCGACGACCTGGAGCGGGCTCTCGGGAGGAGGGTACCGACCCGCGTACTGCGCGGTGAGGACGCGCACGTCGACGCGCTGGTGCCGCCGGCCTCGCAGGCGGACGCCGAACTGGTCACCTTCCTGTCGGAACTGCGGCTGGTCAAGGACGACTGGGAGGTCGGCCAGCTGGGTGCCGCCGTGGACTGCACGGTCGCCGGTTTCCACGACGTCGTCGGCGAGCTGGGCAACGCCACTCGCCTGGTGCGGGGGGAACGCTGGATCGAGGGCACCTTCAACCGGCGCGCCCGGCTCGGCGGTCACGGTCTGGGCTTCGAGACCATCGCGGCGGCCGGGGCGCACGCCTGCGTCCTGCACTGGATGCACAACGACGGCCCGGTGCGGGACGGGGACCTGCTGCTGCTGGACGCGGGCGTCGAGGCGGACTCCTTCTACACCGGGGACGTCACCCGGACGCTGCCGGTCAGCGGCCGCTTCACCGATGTCCAACGCCGCGTCTACGACCTGGTCTTCGCCGCCCAGTCGGCGGGTATCGCCGCACTGCGGCCCGGCGCCCGGTACGGCGACTTCCACGAGGCCGCCATGCGCGTCATCGGCGAAGGGCTCGATGCCTGGGGTCTGCGGCCGCCCGGCGGTGCGGCTTCGGGTTCCGGGGCCGACCTGTACCGCCGTTACACGCTGTGCGGTTCGGGCCACATGCTCGGTCTGGACTGCCACGACTGCGCCGACGCCCGCGACGCGACGTACCTGGGCGGTGTCCTGGAGGCAGGACACGTCCTGACCGTCGAACCCGGCCTCTACTTCCAGCCCGACGATCTGACGGTGCCCGAGGAGCTGCGCGGCATCGGCGTACGGATCGAGGACGACTTCGTGATCACGGCCGACGGAGCCACGTGCCTGTCCTCGGGCCTGCCGCGCGGCGCGGACGAGGTGGAGGCCTGGATGGCGTCCTTGCGCTGACTCCCCGCCCGCCCGAGTGCGGCCCCGGGGCCTGGAACCGATCTTTGCAAGGTGGAGCAACGTGACATTGTATAGTGGGAGGTCATTGCGCTGTTTTATAGGGCTGGTTCTCGGAGGAGCGAAGATGCCTCATCTCAAGTCGCAGGCGATCTCCGTCCAGACCCATCTGCGCGATCAGGTCGCCAATGCCCTCCGAGCAGCGCTCATCGCGGGTGAACTCCGTCCGGGTGTCATCTACTCGGCCCCCACACTGGCGGCGGAACTCGGTGTTTCCGCCACCCCGGTGCGTGAGGCCATGCTGGACCTGGCGAGGGAGGGCCTGGTCGAGGCGGTGCGCAACAAGGGGTTCCGCGTCACCGAGATGACCGACAAGGACCTCGACGACTTCACCGACATCCGGACCCTGATCGAGGTGCCCACCGTGGGCCGCGTCGCCGCGACGGCGAGCGCCGAGCAGCTGGAGGCTCTGCGTCCGCTGGCGGAGCAGATCGTCGCAGCGGCCCAGGGGCACGACGTCCTGAAGTACCTGGAAGCGGATCACCGGTTCCACCTGGAGCTGCTGGCCCTGGCCGGCAACCCGCATCTGGTGGAGGTCGTGGCCGACCTGCGCAAGCGGTCACGCCTGTTCGGACTGGGCAGCCTGAGCCAGACCGGCCGCCTGGAGGGTTCCGCTCAGGAGCACGTCGAACTCCTCGACCTGATGCTGGCCGGCCGGATCCAGGAGGCGGAGGACTGCATGCGCCGCCACCTCGCGCACGTCCGCACCCTGTGGGCGGACGGCCAGGCCGACGCCGTGGCCGACGCGTCGGCTCTCCGAATCGGCAGGTAGGGCGCCGGCCACCCCCGGAAGTCGGCGGCACGCCGCCGACGGGGACGCCACAGGGGCCACAGACACACCACCGCTCCGCAGACCGTCTGCGGTACGCGGGGGACTTTTCCGCATACCCGATCACCCATAGCCATGTTCCGGACGGCCCGTTTCCCCGGGCCGTGAGACCCGCCGGTCCGCCCGGTCGCGCCGTCGTGCCCTGACGGCGTCACCCGACTCGGCAGCCCGCGTTCCGGATATCGGACACGACTCGATAACGAGACGTCATACCCCTTGGCTATGCAATTTCACATTATTACGTTACGCGTCACACCTCACAGGCGGGTTCCCGCCATCATCAGCAAGGAGTGGCTATGAGCCGTCACATGCGTGCCCTGTCCGCCTCGTTGAGCGCCTCGCTCGCACTGGCCCTGTTGGGCGCCTGTACGAATCAGTCGGACGAGGGCGGCTCCGACGAGCACAAGAGGCCCGGCGTCGCCACCGGAACGGTCATCGGCGGTACCCCGAAGAAGGGCGGCACCCTCACCGTGCTGTCCAACCAGGACTTCGGCCACCTGGACCCGGCCCGGAACTGGGTGATGCCGACCATGGACTTCGGCAGCCGCCTGCTCTACCGCACGCTGACCACGTTCAAGGCCGCCCCCGGCAACAAGGGCAGTGAGATCGTCCCCGATCTCGCCACGGACCTCGGCAAGTCCTCCGACGGCGGCCGGACCTGGACGTTCACGCTCAAGCCCGGTCTGAAGTACGAGGACGGGACCCCGATCAGAGCCCAGGACGTCAAGTACAACGTCGAGCGTTCCTTCGCCCCGGACCTGGTCGGAGGTCCCGACTACGCCCAGCGGTACCTGGCCGGCACCGAGGGCTACACCGGGCCGCTGCGGGGCAAGCACCTGGACTCGATCAAGACTCCCGACGACCGCACCATCGTCTTCTCGTTGCGCAGACCGGTCGCGGAGTTCTCCTACACGGTCACGCTGCCCACTTTCTCCCCCGTGCCCGAATCGCGGGAGAAGGGCGTCCAGTACGACCTGCGCCCGTTCTCCTCCGGGCCGTACAAGATCGAAAGCTACGCGCGGGGCAAGAAGCTGGTACTGGTCCGCAACACGCACTGGGACCCGGCCACGGACTCGGTGCGCAAGGCCTACCCCGACCGGATCGTCGTGCAGCAGGGCCTGAAGGGCGGTCAGATCGACGACCGCATCATCGCCAGCGCGGGCGCCGACGCCTCCGCCGTCGAGTGGTCGGACATGCAGCCGTCCAGCATCGCCAAGGTGCTGCCGCGGCCGGAGGTCAAGAAGAGGCTGTCCGCCGAGCAGACCGGCTGCACCGACATGCTCGCCCTGAACACCTCCCGCGCTCCCTTCGACAACCTGAAGCTGCGTCAGGCGATGCAGTACGCGGTCGACAAGTCGGCCCAGGTGACCGCCAGCGGCGGCCCCGCCCTGAACGACATGGCCACCGGCTACCTCCCGCCGGCCCTCACCGGCGACAGCCACCCCGACGCCGTCTACGGACAGTCGGCCACCGGCGACGTGGCCAAGGCCAAGAAGCTCCTCGCCGAGGGCGGCAAGCCGAACGGCTTCGACACGACGATCACGGTGTCGACGGGCGACAAGACCCGGGCCGAGGCGCTCCAGCAGAGCCTGTCCCGGGTCGGGGTCCGGCTGCAGATCCAGACCGTCGACCCGTCGGTCTACTACGACACCATCGGTGACACCAAGCACGCACCGGACATGGCGATGAGCGGCTGGTGCCCCGACTACCCGTCCGGTTCCACCTTCCTGCCCTTCGTGTTCGACGGCCGGACCATCAAGGAGAAGGGCAACCAGGGCAACGTCTCCCAGTTCCGCGACAAGGCGGTGGAGAAGCGCATGGACGAGATCGCCGCGATGTCCGACGCGGCGAGCGCCAATCAGGCCTGGATCAGCCTCGACACCGTCATCCAGCGCAAGTCGCCGGCCGTTCCGCTGCTGTGGAAGCGCAAGCCCCTGCTGGTCGGCGACAACATCGCCGGAGCCTTCGGCCACGCCGCCTGGACCGGCCAGTTCGACTTCGCGGTGATCGGTCTGAAGGACCCCTCGAAGAGCAAGGGCTGAGGACGAGCCGTCGTGACCTTCACACTGGACACCACCGCGCAGACCGGGCCCTCGGCCCTGCCCGAGCATCCGCTGCGGGCCACGTCGCGCAAGCTGTGGGGTGACCGGGGCAGCAGGATCGCCCTGGTCGCCGTCGCCCTGCTGGTCCTGGTCGCCCTTACCGCCCCGCTGCTGAGCCGGCTGGGCGGCTGGTCACCCACCGAGTTCGACAGCGACGCGATCGACCCCTACCTCGGGGGCATGCCCCGCGGAGTGCTCGGCGGCATCAGCGCAGAGCACTGGCTGGGGGTGGAGCCCGCCACCGGCCGCGACCTGTTCGCGCGCGTGGTGCACGGAGCCCAGGTCTCGCTGCTGATCGCGTTCGCCGCAACCGCGATCGTCGTCGTGGTGGGCACCGCCGCCGGCATCGCGGCCGGCTACTTCGGGGGCCGCGTCGACACCGTGCTGAGCCGGCTGATGGACCTGACCATGTCCTTCCCCTCGCTCATCTTCATGATCGCCATGATGTCCGTGGCGCAGGACGTCAACCGGGTCGTCCTGATGACCGCCGTCATCGGTGTCTTCGGCTGGCCCGGCATCGCCCGCGTGGTGCGCGGCGAGGCCCTCACCCTGCGCCACCGGGAGTACGTCGAGGCGGCCCGGGTGGCCGGCTCGGGACCGTGGCGCATCCTGACCCGCGAGGTCCTTCCCAACATCTCCGGGCCCATCATCGCCTACACCACGTTGCTGATCCCCGGCATGATCAGCACGGAGGCGGCACTGAGCTTCCTCGGAGTGGGCGTGCGCCCGCCGACCTCCTCCTGGGGTCAGATGATCGCCGAGGCCGTCGCCTACTACGAGACGGACCCCATGTACTTCTTCATCCCGAGCACCTTCCTCTTCGTCGCGGTGCTGGCCTTCACGGTGCTGGGCGACGCGCTGCGCGACATCCTCGATCCCCAGGGAGGCCGCTCGTGACCGCCTACCTGCTCCGCAGATGCCTCGGCGTGGCCGGCGTGCTGCTCGCCATCTGTGCCGTCACCTTCGTCATCTTCTACCTCCTGCCCGCCGACCCGGCCGCGGCCGCCTGCGGCAAGACGTGCAGCGCGGAGCGGCTGGCGGAGGTGCGCCACCACATGGGGCTCGACCAGCCGTTGTGGCGCCAGTTCGGCGACTACGTCGTCGGCATCTTCGCCGGACGGGACCTGGGCAGCGGGCCGCACGCGCTGCACTGCGGCTTCCCGTGCCTGGGCTACTCCTACGACAACGCCCTGCCGGTGTGGGACCTGCTCATGGACCGGCTGCCCGTCTCCGCCTCGCTCGCCTTCGGGGCCGCCTGCATGTGGCTCGTGCTGGGGCTGGGCGCCGGGGTGACCGCCGCCCTGAAGAAGGGCGGACTGCTCGACCGGACGCTCATGGTCGGCGCCGTCGCCACGGCCTCGCTCCCCGTCTACTTCACCGCCGTCATGCTGATCTACGGCCTGGTCCGGGTCGGCGGGCTGCTGCCCTACCCCACCTACACCCCGCTGACCGACGACCCGCTGGGATGGGCCGCCAACCTGCTGCTGCCCTGGACCGCGCTGGCCCTGCTGTACGCGGCGATGTACGCCCGCCAGAGCCGCAGTTCCATGATCGAGGCCATGGCCCAGCCCTACATCCGCACCGCCAGGGCGAAGGGCATGCCTCAGTACACCGTGGTGGCCAAACACGGCCTGCGGTCCGCCATGATGCCGGTGCTCACCATCTTCGGCATGGACCTCGGCGCCCTGCTCGCCGGAGCCGTCATCACCGAGTCCATCTTCGGCATCCCCGGGGTGGGCCGGCTGTTCTACGACGCCCTGCAACGCTCCGACCAGCCCGTGGTCCTGGGCGTGACGCTGCTGGCCGCCTTCTTCATCGTGGCGGCGAACGTCGTCATCGACCTGCTGTACGCCGTCGTGGACCCGAGGGTGAGGAACTAGCCGTGCCGTCCAGCACCACAACCGACGCACCACTGCTGCGCGTACGCGATCTGCGCGTGCAGTTCGACACCCCGGCCGGAACCGTCCGGGCGGTCGACGGGATCTCCTTCACCGTCGAGGCCGGCCGCACCCTGGGGCTGGTCGGTGAGTCCGGGTCCGGCAAGTCGGTCACGTCGATGGCCGTCATGGGGCTGCACCGGCGAGCCCGGGTCAGCGGCTCGATCGCCCTGGCCGGACAGGAACTGCTCCCCCTGACCGACCGGCAGCTCAGCCGGCTGCGCGGCCGGCGCATGGCCATGGTCTTCCAGGACCCGCTCTCCGCCCTGCACCCCGCCTACACGGTCGGCGAGCAGATCGCCGAGGCGCACCGCCGCCACTTCGGCACCGGCCGCCGGGCGGCCCACCGGCAGGCCGTGGACATGCTCGGCGAGGTCGGCATCCCCGAACCGGCGCGCAGGGCGAGGGAGTACCCGCACCAGTTCTCCGGCGGCATGCGCCAGAGAGCCGTGATCGCCATGGCGCTGTCCTGCGAACCCGACCTGCTCATCGCCGACGAGCCCACCACGGCCCTGGACGTCACCGTGCAGGCGCAGATCCTCGAACTCGTCGCCCGGCTCCAGCAGCAGCGGCGGCTGGGCGTCCTGATGATCACTCACGATCTGGGGGTGGTGGCCCGCGTCGCGCACGACGTGCTCGTCATGTACGGCGGGCGCGCCGCCGAACAGGCCCCGGTGGACGACCTGTTCGGCAAGCCCGCGCATCCGTACACCCGCGGCCTGCTCGACTCGCTGCCGCGGCTGGACGACCCCGACGACGCCCCGCTGCGCGCCATCCCGGGCAGCCCGCCGTCCCTGGCCGCGCCGATACCCGGATGCGCCTTCGCCCCGCGCTGTCCCCGCAGGGCCGAAGCCGACGAGGCCGCCCGTCTCCGCTGTGCCGAGGAGCGGCCCTCGGTCGCGTACTACGCGCCGGGCCGGCTGGTCGCCTGCCACCTGCCCCTGAGCGTTCCGGCACGTTCCACGCCGCGCGACGGCACCCAGATCCCGGCCGAGGAGACCCGATGACCCGACCGAACGCCCCGGCCCCCGCGATACCGGCCGATTCCGCGCTGCTCTCCGTACGCGATCTGACCAAGACGTTTCCCGGCCGGCGCAGGGTCGGCCGTCCCGCGGCTCCGGTGCGGGCGGTCGACGGGGTGAGTCTCGACCTGGGGGCGGGCGAGACGCTGGGGCTGGTCGGCGAGTCCGGGTGCGGCAAGTCCACCACCGGCCGGATGCTCGTACGGCTGCTGGAGCCGACCTCCGGCGCCATCGCCTTCGACGGCCAGGACATCACGCACGTCCCGCAGCGCCGGCTGAGACCGACACGGCGGCACCTGCAAATGATCTTCCAGGATCCGTACGCGTCGCTCAACCCCCGGCAGACCGTCGCACGCATCATCTCCGAGCCGTTGCTGATCCAGGGCGCCTCCGCCCAGGCCGCACGCGACAAGGCCGCGGAACTGCTGGACCTGGTGGGCCTCAGCCCGGAACACCTGGACCGTCATCCGCACCAGTTCTCCGGCGGCCAGGCTCAGCGCATCGGCATCGCCCGCGCCCTCGCCACCGGCCCCCGGCTCATCGTCGCCGACGAACCGGTCTCCGCGCTCGACGTCTCCGTACAGGCCCAGATCGTCAACCTGCTGGAGCGCCTGCAGCAGGAGCTCGGCCTGGCCCTCCTGTTCATCGCCCACGACCTGTCGGTCGTGAAGCGGATATGCGACCGGGTGGCGGTGATGTACCTCGGCCGCATCGTCGAGGTGGGCGACAAGCGGGACGTGTACGAGACGCCGGCCCACCCCTACACCCGGGCGCTGCTGTCCGCCGTCCCGCTCCCCGACCCCGTCGCGGAGCGCAGCCGTGAACGCATCGTGCTGCTGGGCGATCCGCCGAGCCCGGCCGCGCCGCCCAGCGGCTGCGCCTTCCACCCACGGTGCCCCAAGGCGCAGGAGATCTGCCGTACCGAGCGGCCCGCTCTGGCGGCCGTCGGTCCCGGGACCCGGAAGGCGGCCTGCCACTTCCCCGAGAACGGTTAGCCGGACGACGGGTTCCGCCGGACGAGGAGCACGGGGGCGGGTCCGGTGACTTCCGGACCCGCCCCCGCGTTCATCAGCCCGTTTCCTCCCGCGGAGCCAACTCCCCATCGCTGCAAGCGAATTGGCAGCACCGGATTCCGGCCGACACCTTCCCAGGACCATGTCACGTGTGCAATGGTACATGTCACAGGTCGTGGTCATGTCAATAACGACATCGGTCGAAGCCCCCGTCGGATCGACGGCGCGGCCCTCCCCGGCACCACGAACCCTCATCCCCCATAGGCCACCCACGGGTGGTCCGAATCCTCATGGGAGGCGTAGTGAGAAAGTCACTCGTCCGGCGAAGTCTCGGTGCGGCGCTGCCGCTGGCCCTGACCTTCGCCATGGGCGTCGGCCTGCTCGCGCAGCCGGCCAGCGCTCGGACGGAAACCCCCGTGTCCGCCGCGCACGCGGCGGCCGGAGGCGCGAAGCACTCAGGTCCGGCGCCCGTGGCGCAGTCCGCCACGGCCGAGACCGAGCATGTCGGCAAGGGGCGGCTCAAGGCGTCCCAGCTGCCGCCGCTGGGAGCGAGCAAGAACGCGCTCAAGACGCCCTACGGCCGGCCCGAGAAAATGCCGGTCCGGCCCTCCATGTCGGCGAAGACCAAGGGCACGAAGAAGGCCGGGAAGAACGGTCTCGCCGCCGCGGCCACGTGCAACGTCTCCGACTTCACCAGCCGCACCGGCAGCGCCCTGGTGACGCAGATCAAGGCGTCCACCACCGACTGCGTCAACTCGCTGTTCAGCCTGACCGGCACGAACGCCTACTACGCGTTCAACGAGTCGCAGATGGCCAGCGTCGCCTACGCGGTGCGTGACGGCTCGGCGTCCTACCCCGGCAACGGCACCACCGGGATGCCGCAGCTCGTGCTGTACCTGCGCGCCGGCTACTACGTCCACTGGTACAACGCCACCGACGTGGGCACCTACGGCACCACCCTGGAGACGGCCATCCGTGCCGGTCTGGACGCCTTCTTCGCCAGCGCGCACTCCGGCGACGTCTCCGACGCCAACGGCGAGACCCTGGCCGAGGCCGTCACCCTGATCGACAGCGCCGAGCAGAACGCCCGCTACATCTACGTCCTCAAGCGGCTGCTGGCGAACTACAACTCCTCCTGGAACACCTCCTGGTGGATGCTCAACGCGGCCAACAACGTCTACACCGTGACGTTCCGCGGCCACCAGGTGCCGGCGTTCGTCAGCGCGGTCCAGTCGGACCCCAGCCTGATCGACTCGCTGTACAACTTCGCCAACGGCCACCTCTCGCTCCTGGGCACCGACCAGTCGTACCTCACGTCCAACGCCGGACGTGAGCTCGGCAGGTTCCTCCAGGAGACCGGGCTGCAGACCAAGGTCCGTCCGCTGGCGGCCGGCCTGCTCAACTCGAGTTCGATCAAGGGCACGACCGCCCCGCTCTGGGTCGGCGTGGCCGAGATGACGGACTACTACGACAAGGCCAACTGCTCCTACTACGGCACCTGCAACCTGCAGCAGCAGCTGACCAGCTCGGTCCTGACGGTGACGTACAACTGCAGCTCCAGCATCGTCATCAAGGCCCAGCAGATGACCGCGAGCGAGCTGTCCTGGGCCTGCAACAGCCTGCGCAACCAGGACGCGTACTTCCACAGCGTCGTCAAGGACAGCGGCGCGGTCGCGAACGACAACAACAACACCATCGAGGTCGTCGTCTTCGACTCCAGCACCGACTACCAGACGTACGCCGGTGCCATGTACGGGATCGACACCAACAACGGTGGCATGTACCTCGAGGGTGACCCGGCGGCGGCGGGCAACCAGCCCCGCTTCATCGCCTACGAGGCCGAGTGGCTGCGTCCGGACTTCCAGATCTGGAACCTCAACCACGAGTACACGCACTACCTCGACGGCCGGTTCGACATGTACGGCGACTTCAACGCCAACGTCACCACGCCGACCGTCTGGTGGATCGAGGGCTTCGCGGAGTACATCTCCTACTCCTACCGCGGTGTCACCTACAACGAGGCCATGACCGAGGCCGGTTACGGCACGTACTCGCTGCGCACGCTGTTCGACACCACTTACAGCAACGACACCACGCGGATCTACCGCTGGGGCTACCTCGCCGTCCGGTACATGCTGGAGAAGCACCCCTCCGACATGACCACCGTGCTCGGCTACTACCGCACCGGTAACTGGAACGCCGCCCGCACCTACCTGACCAGCACCATCGGCACCCGCTACGACGCCGACTTCCGCACCTTCCTCGCCGCCTGCGCGGCGGGCAACTGCGGCGGCGGTGGCGGCGGCACCAACCAGGCCCCGACCGCGGCGTACACCTTCTCCGTGAGCAACCTGACGGCCAGCTTCACCGACCAGTCCACCGACGCCGACGGCACCATCGCGTCGCGTTCCTGGACCTTCGGTGACGGTGCCACCTCCACGGCGACCAACCCGAGCCACGCCTACACCACGGCCGGCTCCTACAGCGTCAAGCTCACCGTCACCGACAACAACGGTGCGACCAACTCCGTCACCAAGACCGTCACCGTCGGCGGCGGCGGCACCGTGACCGAGTGCACCGACCCCGACACGCGGGTGCTGGGCCAGAACTGCAAGCGCAGCAACCGGACCGCCACCACCGGCAACAACGACTACCTCTACGTCTACCTGCCGGCCGGTGTGACCTCGCTGAAGATCACCACCTCCGGTGGTACCGGTGACGCCGACCTCTACTACAGCGGCAGCGGCTGGGCCACCACCACCAGCTACACCAGCCGTGCGACGGGCGCGGGCAACAGCCACACCCTGACCATCACCAACCCGCCGGCCGGCTACAACTACATCACCCTCTACGCGAACCAGAGCTTCTCCGGAGTCACCGTCACCACCCAGTACTGAGGGGTCTCCCCGGTACTTCCCCCACCTCACGGCCGGGCGGCTCCCCCCGCCCGGCCGTGATACCCCGGGCGGCGGCGGCACGGGGTGGCGCCGCCGCCCGGACTCCGAACAGCGCAAAACGACCGGTCCCCCCTCAGCGAAGGAGGTAATCAAGTGAAAGCCTCGACCGCACGACGCCTTCTCTGGCCGATCCTCGCTTCTCTCACGGTCACCTGTGTCCTGGCCTCGCCCGCCGTGGGCAGCGGCGGCTCCGCCACGCCGCGACTGAGCGCCACGCAGCAGGCCGCCGCCGTCCAACTCTCCGCGGACCAGCACCTGTCCGCACAGGAAGCACGACGACGGATCCTCCGCCAGGACCGTCTCACCGACGTCGCCACCGCCCTGCGCACGTCCCTGGCCTCCCGCTTCGGCGGAGCCTGGATCGACCAGGAGCACGGCGGCAGACTCACCGTCGCCGTCACGCGACCCGCGGCCGCGGCGTCCGCGCGGCAGCAGGCGGCACGGGCCCAGGCGCCCGACACCGCCACCGTGGTCGTGCGCCGCAGCTGGCAGCAGCTCAGCCGCATGTCGGACACACTGGCCAGGCGCATAGCCGCGGCGAACAAGTCGGCCCCCCACGGCCTGCAGTCCGCGGTGGTGGTGCAGGACAACAAGCTGCGCCTGGACCTGCCCCGGGGCAAGGCCCTGACGGCTGCTCAGCGCACGGTCGTGCGGTGGGCGAAGCACACCTTCGGTGACGCCCTCACCGTCAGCACCTACGCGCACGCCTCCAAGCCGTTCTACTGCGGCGGTCAGTACTCCTGCGACCCGCCGCTGCGCTCGGGCCTGGCCATCTACGGCAGCAACATCCGCTGCACCAGCGCCTTCATGGCCTACGACTCGTACGGCTACTACATGATGACCGCCGGCCACTGCGCGGAGGGCAGCTCGTACTGGCAGGTCCCGACCTACAGCTACGGCTACCAGGGAGTCGGCAGCGTCTCCGACTACACCTTCGGCTACTACGGCGACTCCGCCGTCGTACGCATCGACGACTCCAACTGGTGGCAGCCCCGGGGCTGGGTCTACCCCTCGACCCGCATCACCGGCTGGGGCTACGACTACGTCGGGCAGTACGTCTGCAAGCAGGGCTCCACGACCGGCTACACCTGCGGGCAGATCACCGAGACCGACGCGACCGTGTCCTATCCCGACCGCACACTGGCCGGCATGACCTGGAGCACCGCCTGCGACGCTGCCGGTGACAGCGGAAGCGGCGTCTACGACGGATCCACCGCTCACGGCATCCTCAGCGGCGGGCCCAACAGCGGCTGCGGCATGATCCACGAGCCGATCAGCCGGGCGCTGTCCGACCGGGGGGTGACGCTGCTGGCCGGCTGAGCGCGCCACGCGCCCGGAGACCAGCGGCTGCGGCCCGGGGCCTGTGCAAGCACAGGCCCCGGGCTCACCCGCGCCAGGACGTCCGGCAGACCGGCCACGACGGAGGTCATGCCCTCCTGCCGCCCTGCCGGTACACCGCCACGGCCACCGCCAGGTCCTCCCACGCCATTCCGCTCGTCTTCACCACCAGGGGACGGTCGGCGAGGACGGTCGCCCGCGGGCCGATCCGGTCGGCGATGGTCTTCAGCGACGCCGGGTCGAGCCTGCCCTCCCGCACCGCGAGGACGACGTCTCCCGCCTCACGGAGCGCGACTTCGCGGCTCTCGACGACGACCGTGGCGCGCCCCATCAGCGCACCGTCGAGCTCCCGTACCGTCGGCTCGTGGGAACCGACGGCGAGGACGACCGCCGAGTCGCGCACCAGAGTCCCGTCGACGACCGGTTCCCGGGCCGAGGTCGCCGCCACGATCACGTCCGCCCCGCGGACGCGGCCGGCGACCGCCGCGTCGTCCGCCGTCAGGTGACGGTCCGCCCACACCGGGACGGCACCGCCGCGACGGGTGACGACCGTGACGCCGGCGACCGGCACGTGCGCCCGGATCGTCCGCACGTGTCCCTCGCCCTGCGGGCCCGCGCCGAAGACCACCAGCCGCAGCCCGTCCGGCGAGCAGTCCGCGGCGGCCCGCAGCCGGTCCAGACAGGCCGCGACCGCGACCGCGGGCGTGCGCAGGGCCGTCAGCGCGACCCCGTCGAGGATCGCGGCGCAGGTCAGCGTCTCACTGTCGTACAGCAGGTAGGTGGCGTCGATCCGGCGCAGGCCGCGCGCGGGGTTGCCGGGCGCGACGGTCGCGACCTTCACCCCGAACCAGCCGCCGGTCTCCGACGGCATGAGCAGCCCCTGGCCGCCCGCGAGGTCGAGGACGACGCGAGGCACGTCGGCGTCCGGGTCGAGTCCCCCGGCGAGTACGTCACGGATCGCGGCGACCGCGGCGACGGGACCGAGCGAGAAGACGTCCTGGGCGTCGAGGATCACGCTCATCGCAGCACGAACCCGGGGAGCAGGGCGTCGCGGGGATCGACGGTGAACCGGCAGGTCCCCGTCGCGTGGGCGGTGCCCGTCACCGCCGTGATCACGGCCGGCCTTCCGTGTGCCGTGGTGGACTCCGTGATCCGGGCGCGGAAGACGGAGCCCACCACGGACGCGTGCCGCAATTCGTCAACGGGACGCAGTTCGCCGGTGTCGGCCAGCAGCGCGACCCTGGCCGACGTGCCCGAACCGCACGGGGACCGGTCCACCTGGCCGTCGGCGAACACCGTGATGTTGCGCTGGTGCAGTTGCCGGCTGCCGTCGGTCCGCAGCAGGGGAGGGCGGACCTCCTCGGTGAAGATCGTTCCGTAGACGCCGGAGAGCCGGGCGTCACCGGGGTGTTCGGCGGCCCCCGCGGCGTTGAGGGCGTCGCGGATCTCGCGGCCGACCGCGACGATCTCGGCGAGGTGCTCCGGCCCGACGCGCAGGCCGGCCGAGGCCGCCGGCAGCACGGCGTACATCGCACCGCCGAAGGCGATGTCGACGGTGACCGTTCCGCGGGACGTCGCGACCTCCACGCCGCGGGCGTGGACATGGCTCGCGACATTGGTGAAGGTGACGTCCTCGACCAGGCCCGCTCTGGTGCGGACGCTCGCCGTGACGCGCCCCGAGGGGACGTCGATCAGGACGTCGGTCGAGCCGTCGGCGGGGGCCGCGACCCGGCCCGAGGCGACGGCCCAGGCGCCGAGGGCGATGGTGCCGTGTCCGCATGCCGTGGAGAACCCGTCCTTGTGCCAGAACAGGACTCCCAGATGGGCGCCGGCGTCGTCGGGCGGGACCAGGAAGCCGCCGTACATGTCCGCGTGACCGCGGGGCTCGCCGCACAGCAGCGCGCGTACCCACTGTGCCTCGTCGCTCCGGATGGCGAGGATCCGGCGCTCGGCGACGGTGAGCCCGTCGCCGGTCAGCGCGGCCGGGCTGTCGGGCACGATCCGGAAGGGCTCACCGCCGGTGTGCCAGTCGATCGTCTCGATCGGTGCGCTTGTCGTCATCCGTCACGCTCCCAGGTATGCCTCGACGACCTGCGGGTCGGCGCGCAACCGGTCGGCCGGCCCGGTCAGGGTCACCCGGCCCGAGTCGATGACGTACCCGCGGTGGGCGATCTTCAGTGCGGCTCGTGCGTTCTGCTCGATGAGCAGCACCGACGTGCCCGCCCGGTTGACGGTCACGATGGCCTCCATCACCTGGGCCACGATCAGCGGCGCCAGGCCCATCGACGGCTCGTCCAGCATGATCAGCCGGGGCCCGGCGACCAGTGCCCGGCCGATGGCGAGCATCTGCTGCTCACCGCCGGAGAGGGTGCCGCCCTGCTGATCGCGGCGTTCGGCCATGCGCGGGAACAGCTCGTAGACCTGTCGGATCCGCTTGTCGATGGACGCGTTGTCGCGCACGGTGTAGCCGCCGAGCTGGAGGTTCTCGTGCACGGTCAGCCGCGAGAAGATCCGCCGGCCCTCGGGCACGTGGACGATTCCGCGTTCGACGATCGACCAGGGCGTCGCCGCCGTGATGTCCTCGCCGTAGGCCGTGACGGTTCCCGCCCGGGACCGGACCACGCCGGAGATCGTCGAGACGGTCGTCGACTTGCCGGCGCCGTTGTTGCCCAGCAGGGCGACGATCTCCCCCTCGCCGACGGTGAGGTCGAGGCCCCTGAGGGCCTCCACCTTTCCGTAGCTGACCTGAAGGCCGCTGATGTCGAGGATCGTTCTCACCACTGCACCTCCGCCGTGCCGGCCGGGCCGGCCTGGGCCGCGATTCGTTCGGCCTCCGCGTGCGCCTCGTCGTCCTCCGCGCCGAGGTATGCCTCGATGACCGCCGGGTTGGACCGGATCGACGCCGGTGTGCCGTCGGCGATCTCCTTGCCGTAGCTCAGTACCACGATCCGCTCGGACACCTCCATGACCAGGCCCATGTCGTGCTCGATGAGGACCACCGCGATCCCGAGGTCGGCGATCCGCCGCAGCAGGCCGAGCAGTTGCTCCTTCTCCCCGTGGTTGAGTCCGGCCGCCGGCTCGTCGAGCAGCAGCATGCGCGGCTCACGGGCCAGCGCACGGGCGATCTCGACGCGCCGCTGCTCGCCGTAGGGGAGGTTGCGGATCTGCGCGGTCCGGTCGGACGCCATGCCGACGAAGTCGAGCCACTTGTGCGCCTCCTCGGTCGCCGCGTCCTCGCTGCGCCGGTAGCGCGGCGTGTGCAGCATCGCGTCGAGGAAGTTCTGCCGGATGCGGACGTGCATGCCCGCCCGGACGTTGTCCAGCACGGTCAGTTCGCCGAAGAGCCGGAGGTTCTGGAACGTGCGCGCGATGCCGCTCGCGGCGATCACGGCCGGCCGTTTCCCGGTGATGTCGGTGCCGTCGAAGGTCACCGAGCCCGCGGACGGCTTGTAGAAGCCCGTGATGCAGTTGAACGCGCTCGTCTTGCCGGCGCCGTTCGGGCCGATGACCGAGAGCACCTCGCCCGCGTGCACGGAGAACGTCAGGCCGTCGACGGCGCGTACTCCGCCGAAGGAGACCGCCATGTTCCTCACATCGAGGAGCACCTTTTTCACGACGTGCCTTCCTGTGCTCGGCGGCCGCGCCGCCCGGTTTCGCCGGTACGGGCCGGCAGCAGTCCCTGCGGCCGGAAGATCATGACGACGATCAGCAGCAGACCGAAGATGAGATAGCGCCAGTTCTCCGCCCCGCGCAGCAGCTCGGGCAGCAGCGAGATGACCACGGCGCCGACCACGACACCCGGCGTCGACCCCATGCCGCCGAGCACGACGGCCATCAGGATGAGCGCGGACCACAGGAAGTTGAAGCTCGGCGGGGAGATCGCCGTCTGGTGCGCGGCGAACAGCACGCCCGCGACACCGCCGAAGACCGCGCCGGCGATGTACGCCGCGAACTTCGCCTTGTAGGTGTGGATGCCCATGGCCTCGGCGGCGTCCTCGTCCTCGCGGACGAACCGCCAGGCCCGGCCGATCCGGCCGCGCCCGAGCCGGCTGGAGAACAGCACGGCGACGATGACGACGGCCGCGGTGATCCAGTACAGCGTGATGTCGGAGCGCAGGCCGAAGTCGCCGAAGTCGGGGATGCCGTACAGGCCGTTCGGTCCGCCGGTGAAGTCGAGGTTGTTCGCCGTGATGCGGATGATCTCCCCGAAACCGAGGGTGACGATGGCCAGGTAGTCGCTGCGCAGCCGGAGCGTCGGCCCGCCGATGACGAGCCCGCCGACGACCGCGGCCGCCACCACGACGGGGATCGTCGCGATCAGGGGCCACCCGTACCGTGTCGACAGCAGTCCCGCGGTGTAGGCCCCGATCGCGAAGAAGGCGGCGTATCCGAGGTCGAGCAGCCCGCAGAAGCCGACCACGATGTTCAGCCCGACCGCGAGCATCACGAAGATGAGGGCGTCCACGGCGATCTGGATGACGTAGGTGCTGGAGTTGAGGAACGGCAGGGCCAGCGCGATCACGGCCACCCCCAGGCCGAGCCACTTGCTGGCCAGCAGGCTGGAGACGGCTTCCGCGATCGGCGCACGGCGGGACCGGGGCGTTCCGACGCCCTGGCCGGCGAGCGCGACGTTCGCGGGTGCGTGCTCGTCGACGGCTCTGACGTAGGCCGAGGGCTCTTCGGCCGGGCGGAGGGTGGTTTCGTCTTTCATCACACACGCTCCGTGACGCGTTCGCCGAGCAGCCCGGTGGGGCGCACGGTCAGGAAGAGGATGAGGAAGCCGAACGCGAAGACGTCGCGCCATTCGCTGCCGAGGTAGGCGACGCCGAACGATTCCAGCAGACCGAGCACGACGGCGCCGAGCACGGCTCCGCGCAGGTTGCCGATGCCGCCGATGACCGCCGCGGTGAACGCCTTCAGCCCGATGACGAAACCCATCAGGAAGTCGATCTTCCCGTAGTAGACGCCGGCCATGACGCCTGCGGCGCCGGCCAGCGCCGAGCCGAGGAAGAAGGTGCGGGAGATGACCCGGTCGACGTTGACGCCCATGAGCAGGCATGCCTTCGGGTCCTGCGAGATGGCCCGCATGGCGCGGCCCGACCGGGTCTTCCGCACCAGGGTGTCGAGCGCGACCATGAGCACCACCGCGATCACCATCATGGCGAGCTGGGCGTAGGTGAGGTGCGCGCCGGCCAGGTCCAGGGAACCCGCGCCGACACTGATCTGGTACACCTCCGGGTTGGCCCCGAAGGCGACCGCGATGCCGTACTCGAGCGCGAAGCTGGCTCCTACGGCGGTGATGAGCACGGACAGCCGGGGCGCGCTGCGCAGCGGGCGGTAGGCCACCCGCTCCAGGACCACGCCGAAGGTGCCGGTGGCGATCATCGCGATGATCATGATGGCGATGAGCGCGAGGAGCCCGCCACCGAGCGCGCCGGCGCCGGCGCTCAGGACGGTGAAGCCTACGAACGCGCCCAGCATGTAGATGTCGCCGTGCGCGAAGTTGAGCAGTTTGATGATCCCGTAGACCATGGAGTAGCCGAGTGCGACCAAGGCGTAGAAGGAGCCGACGAACAGGCCGCTGAGCACGAGTTGGATGAAGTGGTCCATGCGGTGTTTCCCGGTGCGTGAGGGGAGACGCCACGCGGGTGGCCGGCCGGGGCGAACCGGCCACCGGCCGGCGTCACTTGTCGAGGACGAAGTTGTCGTCCTTGACGACGAGGATGTCGAAGCCGCCCACGCTGAGCGTGTGCTGGATGGTGAACTTCAGCGGGCCGGAGAAGATCTCGAAGCCGTCGATCTTCTCGAGCGCCCGGATCACGTCGTCGCCGTCGGTGGAGCCGGCCTTCCTGACCGCCTCCGCGGCGACGCGCACCGCGTCGTACGACTGTGTCGAGTACGGTCCGGGCTCGGAGCCGAACTTCTTCTTGTACTTGTCGACCCACGCCTGGCCGTCGGGGATGGTCTGCGGCGTCTGGGTCATGGTCGCGAAGACGCCCTGCGCGTTCTTCCGGCCCGCGATCTTGACGAGCTTGGCGTCGACCGAGCCGTCCGCGATCATGATCCGGCCCTTGTACCCGGCGGCCTTGAGCTGCTTGATGAGCAGTCCGCCCTCCTGGTAGTAGCCGGTCCAGTAGACGAAGTCCGCCTTCGAGTCCAGCACGGCGTTGACGGCCCCGGAGTAGTCCGACTCTCCCGCGGTGACCGACTGGTGGTCGGCTATCTTGACGCCGAGCAGGCCGAGTTGGTCCCCGGTGCGGTTGGCGATGTCGGTCGAGTACGAGGTGTTGTCGTCGAGCAGTGCGACGCGCTTGCTGCCCTGCTTCTTGATGAACTTCGACGCGGCCTCGGCCTGCTGGATGCCCGTGCCGTTGATCATGAAGACGTTCCGCTGCTCCGGCGCCAGCAGGTCCGTGGAGTTGGCCGCCGGGATGAGCATCGGGATGTTGGCCTTGTCGAAGATGCTCAGCGTCGGCAGGGTCGCGGAGGAGCAGTAGCCGCCGACGGAGATGTCGATGCCGGCGCTGACCAGCTTGGCGGCGCCGGCGGCGGCCGTCTTCGGGTCGCACGCCTCGTCCTCGACGGTCAGGGAGAGTTTGCGGCCGTCGATGCCGCCCTTGGCGTTGATCTCGTCGACGGCGAGCTGGGCGCCGTCCTTCATGTAGGGGCCGATGGCGGCGGAGCTGCCGGTCAGCGGTGTGAGCATGCCGAGCTTGATGGGGCCGGAGCTGTCCTTGCCGGAACTTTCTCCGGTGAGATTCCCGCAGGCAGTCAGGGTGAGCCCGAGTGCCATGGCGGCGGCCGTCATGGTGCCGCGACGGATGAATGTCATGCCTTACTCCATCTCGCACGGTCCGTGTGCAGAGGGACCGTTCGGTGACCGAAAGTCGCTCCCGGCTGCGGCAGCGCACACACGACCAAGGTAATGTGTGACATTGCACAGTGGGGGCTGTTGTTGGCGTCGGTAGACGGGGCTCCCGCCCGCACGTGCGGTGGGCGTTCACCTCCGCCGTGTACTGCTGCGCCCCTCTGTGTAATGTGTGACATTGCACAGAGGGGCGCCGACGTGGGCTGAGTTTCGCCGGCACTCGTGGTGGGATGCGCAACCCCGCCCACGGTTCTTCTTCAGGTTTCACCGACACACGACGTGGTGTGTGACATTGCACAATCTAGCCGTTCGTGCCGCATCACGGGAGCCCTGTAGGCCCTTGTGATGGACACGTGACTTTTTGGCCAACCTCGCCTGTCTCGCAGATGACGTGCGGATGACGTACGGCGACCGGGCCGGTCAGAGCGTGAAACCGGCCGGGTACGGGTCGGACGGATCCAGCATGTACTGAGCGGTTCCGGTGATCCAGGCGCGTCCGGTGACGGACGGCAGGATGCCCGGCCGGTCCCCGACCGTCGTCTCGCCGAGGATGCGCCCGGTGAACCGGGAGCCGATGAACGACTCGTTGACGAAGTCCCGGCCGACCGGCAACAGGCCCCGAGCGTGCAACTGCGCCAGCCGCGCGCTGGTGCCCGTGCCGCACGGCGACCGGTCGAACCAGCCCGGATGGATCGCCATGGCGTGCCGGGAGTGCTCGGCGGTCGATCCGGGCGCCTCCAGATAGACGTGATGGCACACGTCGATCTCGGGGTTCTCCGGGTGCGACACCGGGTTCTGCGTGTTGATCGCGTCCATCACGGCCAGCCCGGCGTCGAGCAGCCGCTGCTTCTCCGCCCGGTCGAAGGGGATGCCGAGTTCGTCGAGCCGGACGAAGGCGTAGAAGTTGCCGCCGTAGGCGATGTCGTAGCGCACCGGCCCGTATCCCGGCACGTCGACGACCTGATCGAGGGCGTGACAGTACGACGCGACGTTCTCCAGGGTCACCGACTCGGCGTGGCCGTCGCGGACCCGCACCCGGGCGGTGACCAGGCCGGCCGGGGTGTCGAGGCGGACCAGGGTGTACGGCTCGGTGACCTCGACCATGCCCGTCTCGACGAGGACGGTCGCCACGCCGATGGTGCCGTGCCCGCACATCGGCAGGCAGCCGGAGACCTCGATGTAGAGCACCCCGAAGTCGGCGTCCGGCCGGGTCGGCGGCTGGAGGATCGCTCCGGACATCGACGCGTGCCCGCGCGGCTCGCACATGAGCAGGGTGCGCAGGTGGTCGCGTTCCGCGACGAACCGCTGCCGTCGTTCGAACATGGTCGCCCCGGGGAGGACGCCGACGCCTCCCGTGATCACACGGGTCGGCATTCCCTCGGTGTGCGAGTCGACGGCGTGGTAGCAGACGGTCGAACGCATCGTCAGTTGACTCCCGCGTCGATGAGGGTCTGGGTGGCGGCGCGCACGATCGCCTCCGTCTCCGGGGCGAGCGGCTGGCGAGGCGGGCGGCAGGCGCCACCGCGTCGGCCGATCATGTCCTGGCCGAGCTTGATGGCCTGGATGAACTCCGTCTTGCTGTCCCAGCGCAGCACCGGGTGCAGTTGGCGGTACAGGGGCAGGGCGGTGGCGAGGTCACCCGCGACCGAGGCCTCGTACAGCGCGAGGCAGGCCCGGGGGAAGACCTGCGGGTAGCCGGCGACCCAGCCCTTGGCGCCGGCGATGCCGACTTCCAGCACGGTGTCGTCGGTGCCGATCATGAGGTCGAGGCCGGGGGCGAGTTCGGCGATCTCGTAGCAGCGCCGGACATCACCGGAGAACTCCTTGACGCCCACGATGAATCCCTCGGCGTGCAGCTTGGCCAGCAGTTCCGGGCGCAGGTCGACCTTGGTGTCGATGGGGTTGTTGTACGCGGTGACGGGAAGGCCGACCGACGCCACCATCTCGTAGTGCTCCAGGATCGCGCGGTCGTCGGCGCGGTAGGCGTTGGGCGGCAGGCACATGACGGCCTGGCAGCCGGCGTCCTTGGCGAACTGGGCGTGCCGCCTGGCCTCGCTGCCGCCGTAGGCGCCGACGCCCGGCATCACGGTGAACCCCTCGGGCGCGTTGGCCACGGCCGTCTCCACGACCCGGTCGCGTTCCTCCCAGGTGAGGGTCTGGTACTCGCCCAGCGACCCGCTCGGCGCGACACCGTGCAGCCCCTGCTCGGCGAGCCACGCGACGCTTTCCCCGTAGGCGCCGAAGTCGACGCTGAGGTCGTCGTGGAACGGCAGGCTGGTCGCCACGATGACGCCGTGCCAGGGCTTGCGGTTGTCGGTCATCTGTACTCCTTGTCGGTTTCTTGCTGGTGTTCATCGAGGTCGGCGAGGGCACCGAGGGTGACGGGCGTCGCGACGAGTCGTTCCGCGGGCGTGTAGGCCCGCTGGTCCGGTGAGGCGAGGCAGTGCACCGCCGGTCCGCACATCCGGCCCTGGCACCAGCCCATGCCGGCCCGGGTCAACTGCTTGACCTGCCGGTGGTCTCGTGCCCCGCCGTCGGCGCAGGCGGCGCGGACAGCTCCCGCGGTCACCTCTTCGCAGCGGCACACGACGGTCTCGTCGGTCAGCCACGAGGACCATTTCGGCGGGAGCGGATGGGCGAGGGCAAGCGCGCGGGCGAAGGCGCGTTGTCCGGCCACCTTGGCCCGCAGGGCGGCCAGCGCGCGTCCGTCCGGCACGGCGCCCGCCGCGGAGTCGATGAGGACGGATCCGGCGGCCAGCCGCCCCTCGGCCACCGCGAGCGGTGCTCCGCCCACACCGCACGCCTCGCCCGCCGCGTAGAGCCCGGCGACGCTGGTGCGCTGCCCGTCGTCGACGGCGACGGCCGTGTTGCCGTCCTCCTGGTCCGCGAGCTCGCAGCCCAGGGGGATCAGCAGGTCGAGTTGCGGTGTGAAGCCCCAGCCGACCCCGACGGCATCGGCCTCGATCCGTCGTTCCGTGCCCGGTCGCGGGGTGCCGTCGGGTCCGAGGGAGGCGATACGGACCGACGACACCCGGTCGCCGCCGTCCGCACCGATGATCGCGGTACGCGGACGGACGCGAACACGGTGACGCGCGAGCGTGACGGCGTATCCGGCTCCCTCCACCCACTTGCCCGGGTTGCGCAGCAGGGCGCCCGGGTGCCGGAGCCAGGCCAGCGGGCCGGCCGCCTCGCACACGGCGACCACCTCGACTCCGCGTGCCGCGAGCCCCGCGGCCACCGGCAGCAGGAACGGCCCGGTGCCGCCCAGCACGACGCGGCTGCCGGCCGCGACTCCGCCGCCCTTGAGCAGTGCCTGGAGCCCGCCGACGGTGAGCACGCCCGGCAGGTCCCAGCCGGGGAAGGGCAGTTGCCGGTCGTAGGCACCCGTCGCCACCAGGAGCCGGGGCGCGCGCAGGGTCACGGCGGTCTCCTGCGGGGCCTCGCGCCGGTCGACGGCGTGGACCGCGAACCCGGCGTCCTCGCGGACGGCGGACCACACATGGTGCGCCAGGCGCAGGTCGAGCCGTCCCGCTGCCCGGGCCGCCGACAGCTCGCGCTCCAGAGCGCGGTACTCGCGCAGCCCGTGATGGAGGTCCTCGGTCGGGATCGCCGGCCGCGCGTCCTGGGGCGGATGCCGCCAGAACTGCCCGCCGACGGCGGTGCCGGAGTCGACGAGCACGACGCGCAGTCCGCCGGCCACGGCCGTGGCCGCCGCCGCCATACCGGCCGGGCCCGCGCCCACGATGATCAGGTCGCCCGTTTCACTCATCGTCGCTCTCCTCCGTCGTGACGGTCATGCCCGCACGTGCCAGGACCAGGCAGGCGCGTTGTCCGCCCGCTCCGTCGATCGTCACGAGGCAGTCGAAGCAGACACCGATCCCGCAGAAGACGCCGCGCGGGCGTTGTCGGACGCGGGTGGTGCGCCAGGCGACCCGGCCCGCGGCCACCAGGGCCGCGGCGACGGTCTGGCCGTCGACGAACGGCAGTGGTCTTCCGTCCATGATGATTTCGTTCATCGGGGCGCTCCGGGAGAGGCGAAGAAGCGGTCGGGCAGGAAGTCGGCGTGTGCCGCCGGGTCGGCGCCGCGCCAGGGACGGCCGAGCAGGTGGGCCGTCACCAGCGCGCCGGTCGCGGGGGCGAGGCCGATCCCCGCGCCCTCGTGACCGCACGCGTGGATGATCCCCGGGACCCGGGGATCGGGGCCGATGACCGGCAGGTGGTCCGGACAGTACGGCCGGAATCCGCGGTAGGCGCGGATCAGGTGGACGTCCCTGAGGAAGGGGAACAACCGGCAGGCCTGCGCGGCGAGTCTGGTGACCACGGCGGGGTTCATGGTCATGTCGAAGCCGACGCGTTCGCGGCTGGCGCCGATCAGGATCGTGCCGCCCGGCGTGCCCTCGACGACACCGGAGGTCTCCAGCCCCGCGTCGGACGAGGCGACGTTGGCGACGTAGTCGGCCGAGTAGACCTTGTGCCGGACCATGGGCGGCAGCGGTTCGGTCACCAGGACGAAGCCCCGGCGCGGCAGCACTTCCACGGGCGCGCCGAGCCGGCGGCCGAGCTCACCGCCCCAGGTCCCGGCGGCGTTGACGACGGCATCGGCGGGCACGGTGTCACCGGCCGCCGTCCGGACACCGTCGATCCGGCCGTCGCGGTCGGTCGTCGCCGCGACGACTTCACCCGTCCGGAAGCGGGCGCCGCGTGCCATGGCGGCGCGCAGCAGCGCGGCAGCCGCGAGAACGGGCTGCACCTGGGCGTCCTGGGGGTAGTGGACGCCGCCGGGGATCCCCGGCGCGAGGTGGGGCTCCAGGTCGTGCACGTCCTCGACCGGTTCGGTGCGGACGCCGGCTTCCGCCTGCCGCGCGGCGAACGCGCGCAGCGCCGCGAGGCCTTCTGCCGAGCTCGCGACGACCAGGCCGCCCTTGGATTCGAGCTCGAAGGAGTCCCGTCCGAGCTCCTCGCCGAGCTCGTCCCACAGGGTGCGGCTCAGGCGGGCCAGGTCGAGTTCGGGGCCCGGTTCCTTGTCGGAGAGGAGGACGTTGCCCTCTCCCCGGCTCGTCGTCCCGGCACCGACCGGCCCGCGGTCGACGACCGTCACGTCCATGCCCGCCGAGGCGGCGTGGAAGGCACACGCGGCGCCGATGACACCCGCGCCCACCACAACGACCTTCAGGCTCACCGGCCCGCCCTCCTCCGTACGACCCTCTGTCCGACCCACTGTGCAATGTCACATGCTATTGCTTAGGCTATACATCCGATCGCCCCGAAGACAACGACAACGTCAGCGTGACTTTGTCGAGACGTTCGTCCTGGACGGGACGAAGGGATGGAGCACTGTGAACCCGACCGGACACTCGATCGTCGCCGGCCATGACGTTCCCGGCACGGGGGAACCGTGGCGTGCCGTGGTGGCCGCCACCGGCGAACCGTCGGGCCCCGAACTGCGCGACGCCTCACCGGACCAGGTCGCGCGGGCGGCACAGCACGCCGCCTCGGCCGCGCGTGAATACCGCGCTCTGCCCGCGCACCGGCGGGCCGCCTTCCTCGACGCCTGTGCGGAGGAGATCGAGGCCCTCGGCGACGGCCTGCTGACCCTCGCGGCGCTCGAGTCCGGGCTGCCGCCGGCCCGCCTGACCGGCGAACGAGCCCGCACCTGCGCGCAGTTGCGCATGTTCGCCGACCTGGTCCGCAGCGGGGACGCGCTCGGTGTCCGTATCGACTCCGCGCTTCCCGAGCGCCGGCCGCTCCCGCGCCCGGACCTGCGGCTGCGCCGGATACCCGTGGGACCCGTCGCCGTGTTCGGGGCGAGCAACTTCCCGCTGGCCTTCTCCGTCGCCGGCGGGGACACCGCCTCCGCGCTCGCCGCGGGCTGCCCGGTCCTCGCCAAGGCGCATCCGGCCCATCCCGGCACCTGTGAACTCGTCGCCCGCGCCGTCACCGCCGCCGCCCGGCGCACCGGGATGCCCGCCGGGGTCTTCTCGCTGCTGGTCGGCCGCGGCGTGGAAGTCGGCCAGGCGCTGGTGCGCGACCCACGGATCGCGGCCGTCGGATTCACCGGTTCCCGCGGCGGCGGGCTCGCGCTCCTCGCCACCGCCAACGCCCGCCCGGTGCCCGTCCCGGTCTACGCCGAGATGTCGGCGGTCAACCCGGTGATCGTCCTCGACGGCGCGCTGGCCGATCCCGGACCGCTCGCCGACGCGTACGTGACGTCGCTGACCAACGGCTCCGGACAGTTCTGCACCAACCCCGGCCTCCTCCTGCTTCCGGCGGGCGAGGCCGGCGACGCCTTCCGCGAGGCCGTGGCGGACTCCCTGGCCGGCACGACGGGCCAGGTCATGCTCACCCCCGGCATCGCGGACGGCTTCGCCAGGGGGGTCCAGCGGTGGGCTTCCGTCGACGGGGTGTCGGTGGTGGCCCGGGGGGTGCCCGGTGACAGCCCGTACGCCCCCGGCCCGCTCGTCCTCGAGTGCGACGCGGCGGCCTACGCGGCCCACGAGGACCTCACCGGTGAGGTCTTCGGCGCCGCGGGGCTCATCGTGCGGTGGTCGGGAGCCGACGAACTCGTCACGCTGATGGAGCGCATGGAAGGGCAGCTGACGGCCACCCTGCACGGGACCGACGCCGACCTGGCGACGGCCGAACGCCTCCTGCCGGTCCTGGAGGACCGCGCCGGACGCGTGGTGTGGGGCGGCTGGCCCACCGGCGTCGAGGTGTCCCACGCCATGGTGCACGGCGGCCCGTGGCCCGCGACGTCCGCACCCGGGACGACGAGTGTCGGCACGCTGGCCGTCGAACGCTGGCTCCGGCCGGTCTGCTACCAGTCGTTCCCCGACGCGCTCCTCCCCCAGGAGCTGCGCGCCGGCAATCCGCTGGGGGTCGCCCGGCTCGTCGACGGGGCGCGTGAACCGCAAGCTCGGTGACACCGTCACCGATCCGGGCCCGCGCACCGCGGACCGCGTCGGCGCCCGGCACGGACGTACCCGTGCCGGGCGGCTCGCGGGTCAGGCGGTCTTGGCGACGGTCAGCAGGACGGCCGCGTCCTCGAGTGCCTCGACGCTGTGGCGGGCCCGGGGGATGACGAGGAGGTCGCCGGTGCGCCCGTCCCAGGAGGTGTCGCCGCTGACGAGTCGTACCCGTCCGCGCAGCACCAGCAGGGTCGCCTCGCCGGGATTGTCGTGCTCGGCCAGGACGGTGCCGGCGGTCAGGGCGAGCAGGGTCTGGCGCAGCGTGTGCTCGTGACCGCCGTACACGGTCGCGGCGCTGCGTCCGGCGGGGGCCGCCGCGGCGCGTTCGAGGTGTTCGCGGGCCTCGGCGTCGAGGGAGAGCTTCTGCATCGGTGCGGCTCCGGGGTCGGGGGCGGCGTCGGCCTCAGCCTACTGGGCGATCAGCGGCGTACGCCGGTGCCGTCGCCGCCCCGGCGGAGGCCGGCCGGTGCCGGGAGGCCCGGCGTGCCGATGCTGCGGATCTCCAGCGGGCCGGGCAGGCGGCGGAGCAGTTCCCGCTCCAGGCGGTTGTGCAGGGTGAACCAGGCGGCGGGGCAGCCGTGGCAGGCGCCGCCGAGGCGGACGGTCACCACGCCGTCGCGGACGTCGACGAGGTCGATGGTGCCGCCGTGGGAGCGGGCGAAGTCGCCCACCGGGCCGGCCAGGACGTCGCGCGCCGCCGCGTGGGCCGCCGTGTCGGCGTACGAGCCGTCGTCGTCGGCCGGCGTCCATCCGGCGGGGTCGTCGAGGGCGGCGTGCAGCGCGGTGCGCACCCGGGCGCCCTCGCGGGACCAGGAGCGGCCCTCGCTCAGGTCGGTGACGACGGCGGACGGCTCCACGGTGATCCGGCTCAGGGTGCCGTCGGCGAGCAGCGCTTCCAGGGGAGCGGGTACGGCGGCCTGCGGGCCGGCGCACGGCAGGGCGCCGGCCGGGACGATCCAGCGCATTCGGGCGGGCTCACCGGGGACCGGCTGGGGGTGCATGGGGATCACGGCCGTCGCCTCAGCCGCTCATCAGGAGGGTGACCGTGCGGGCCAGGTAGGCCATGAGCCAGGCCAGCGTCGTGAGGTAGGTGAAGGCGATCGCGGGCCATCGCCAGCTGCCGGTCTCCCGGCGCAGCACCGCCACGGTGGCCATGCACTGCAGCGCGTAGACGAACCAGACCAGCAGCGCGGCGACGGTGGCGGGCACGAACACCCGTTCCCCGGCGTGCGGCCCGTCGGAGTAGGTCATGTCCCGCAGCGCTTGCGTCGGGTGTTCGGGGTTCTCGGCGGCGGCGACCTGGCCGATGGTGGCGACGAACGTCTCCCGCGCGGCCTGCGCGGACAGCACGCCGACGTTGACGCGCCAGTCGAAGCCGAGCGGGTCGAAGACGGGGGCGGCCAGGCGGCCCAGGCCGGCGGCGTAGCTGTGGTCGACGGTGTAGGCGGACACGGCCGTCCGGTCGGCGGTGTCGACGCCGTCGGCCCGCAGCTGGGCCGCCGAGTGCACCGGCAGGTTGAGCAGCAGCCACAGCACGATGCTGGTGGCGGCGATGACGGTCGAGCACTTGCGCAGGAACGACCGCGCCGAGGACCACATCGCCACCAGGACGGCACGCGGGGCGGGCAGCCGGTAGGGCGGCAGCTCCATGAAGAACGGGACGGCCTCGCCGTGCCGGTCGCCGATCTTCTTGAACGCCCAGGCGGCCAGCAGCGCGGAGACGGCGCCGAGCAGGTACAGGCCGAACATGACCAGGCCCTGCGCGCCGAACGGGCCGACCCGTGCGGACGGGTCGACCAGCAGGCCGATGAGCAGCACGTAGACCGGCAGCCGCGCGGAGCAGGTCATCAGCGGGGCGGCCATCATGGTGGCCAGGCGGTCCTTGGCGGAGGGCAGTGTGCGGGTGGCCATGATGCCGGGGATCGCGCAGGCGAACGACGACAGCAGCGCCACGAAGGCCCGGCCCTCCAGGCCGAAGCGGGCCATCACCCGGTCCATCAGGAACGCGGCCCGCGCCAGGTAGCCCACTCCCTCCAGCAGGGCCAGCAGCAGGAACAGCAGGGCGATCTGCGGGACGAAGACGAGCACGCTGCCGACGCCGCCGATCAGCGCGTCGCCCAGCAGCCCGGCCAGCCACGGGTTGCCGACGTGGTCGGACACCAGGCCCGCCAGCCAGGAGAACAGCGTCTCGACCGCGTCCTGCAGCGGGGCGGCCACCGTGAAGACGGTCTGGAAGAACGCCGCCATCACCGCGAAGAACACCGCCGTGCCCCACACCGGGTGGAGCAGGACCGCGTCGACGCGCTGGGTGACCCGGTGCCGCTCCGGCGGCCGGTATCCGGCGAAGGCGAGCACCGACCGCCCCCAGGCGTCCCGCTCGCCGGGGTCGGTGGGCGGCGCCACCGCGGGCACGCTCCAGGAGCGCCACTCGGCGATCTGTTCGCGCAGCCGGGCGATGCCGTGTCCGCGGTGGCCGACCACCGGCAGCACCGGCACGCCCAGCGCCTGCCCGAGCGCCTCGACGTCCAGCCGGCCCTGGCGGCGGGCCAGCTCGTCGGTGAAGGTCACCACCACGCAGGTGGGCAGCCCGCGGGCCAGCAGCTGGGCGAGGAACCCCAGCGAGCGCCGCAGGGTGGTGGCGTCCACCACCGCCAGCAGCGCGTCCGGACGGTCCACGCCGTCGATCCGGCCGTCCAGCACGTCGACGGCGATCTTCTCGTCCGGGCTGACGGGCTCCAGGCCGTAGGTGCCGGGCAGGTCCTCGACGACGAAACGCCGGCCGCCCGCCCGGCAGGTGCCGACGAAGCGGGAGACGGTCACGCCGGGATAGTTGCCGGTCTTGGCGCGCAGCCCCGTCAGGCCGTTGAAGACGCTGGTCTTGCCGGAATTGGGGGCGCCGACCAGGGCGATGTGCGGCGCCGCCTCGGTGAGGGTGGTCTCCCCGCCTTCGGCGCCGTGGCAGCCGGCGCTCACCGTGCCTCCTCGGCGACGCGCACCCGCACGCACCCCGCCTGCGCCCGGCGCAGGCACACCTCGTAGTCCCGGACGCGGTAGACGACCGGATCGCGCAACGGCGCCCGGCGCACCACCTCCACCTCGGTGCCCGGGACGAACCCCAGGTCGTGCAGCCGGCGGATCACGTGCGGCGGCTCGGCGCCGCCGACGGCCGCCACCACCGCGCGGGCGCCGGGCGGCAGGTCCGCCAGCGGGCGCGACGTCACGTCGTCGGCGGCCTCCAGGCCGTCTGTCTCCTCGCGGACCCCGCCGATACCACTCATGCGCCTCTCCACCAGCCCGTGCCGCACGAGGCCCGCCTCACCACGGGCCTCAGTAAGGGAAGGCTAACTTATCGACATGGAGACAGCCGAGTCCCCTCGGCCCTCGACTTCGGGCCCTCCGGCCCTGTCAGCCGCGCGCCCGCGGCGTACGCGGGTCGAGGGGCGTACGCGGGTCGAGGGGCGTACGCGGGCCGAGCGGCATACGCGGGTCAAGCGGCATACGCGGGTCAAGCGGCATACGCGGGTCAAGGGGCGTGCGCGGGTCAAGGGGAGATCCGTTCCGGAGACCGCCGGCCGCCGGCCAGCGGGTTGGGCAGTGGCCGGTAGCGGGCCTCGGCGCCGTCCGCGCCGGTCCAGCGCAGCAGCAGGTTCGTCTTTCCGGGGAGGGTGGGCGAGGTGAGCAGGGCGGCCGTCTCGGGGAGCCCGGGGCGGGTGAGCGCGCGGCGGGCGGCGGGCCAGGGGTCGAGGCCGGGGTGGTGTTCCACGAGGGCGGCGGCGACCTCGGTGAGGTGGTTGACGACCAGGCAGTACACCAGCCGTTCCCAGCCGGCCGCCCGGTCCACCTCGGGCAGCAGCTTCACGCCCTCGGCGTCCCGGAACAGGGCCTGCACCGGTGTTCCGGAGGCGTCGACGGCGACCAGCGTGTTCTGCAGGTGCGCCTCCAGGACGACGCCGTGGTCGGCGAAGGCGGCCAGGGCCGGGGGGACGACGGCGGCCAGGTACGCCTCCCACCAGGCCGCCGGGTCGGCCGCGTGCGGCAGCGGGCTGCCCGCGAAGCCCTCCACCAGACCGGCGGCCAGCAGCGGGGTCGCGCCGGGCAGGAGGTGGCCGCGCAGCCCGTCGCGGACCAGGACGGCCAGTTCCTCGTAGGCGAAGCGGGCGGTGCGGTAGCCGCGGTCGCCCATCCAGGCCGCCGGTCCGGGCATCGCCGCGAAGGCGGCCGTCACCGCGCTGTCCGTGCCGCGCAGCCTGACCAGGTCGTGGCGCCACAGCCGCCGGACGTCGTTGGTGATCCGCACGTCCAGGCTGAACTTCAGGAAGAGGTCGGCCCCGGGGGCGTACAGCGTACGGATCGCGGCCGTGGGCCAGGCGTCGAAGGCGGTCGTGCCGAGCCGGACCAGCCGGCCGTCGGCGAAGGCGTCCGCCAGGTCCACCAGGTCCAGCTGCCAGGGGTGGGCGGGCAGCAGCCGGTAGCCGGGCGGGGCGTCGCCGAGGGCGTCGAGCGCGGAGGTGTCGCCCTCCTCGACGACCGTGTCCGCGCGCACCCCGAGCAGCACCAGCGGGAAGCGGGCGTACGCCTCGGGGGCGTACGGGAGCCAGGAGGCGGTCGGGCCGCCGCCGCGCGCCTTGGGGGCGGGGTGGTGGGGGTGGCCGGTGACGAGGGACTGCTCGGAGCGCAGGTACGGGTCCGCGGGCGGCGTCGCCCGGGCGCGCGCGGCGAGCAGCGCGGCGACCGCGTCCCGGCTGTCGATCATCTCGGCGGGCAGTTCGTGGTTGGACCGGCCGGTGTGCCGGCGCAGTTCCTCCGCGACCAGCTTGACCAGCTCGGGGTGGCCGATGCGGTGCCAGCGGCCTCCCGCACGCACCTCGGGCTCGGCGGGCCGCCGGGTGCCGCGCACGCGCAGCAGCCGGTCCGCTCCGGGCAGCCGGTACACGCCGGGTTCCGGCAGGGGGTGCGCCACCTCGCGCAGCAGGCAGTTCAGGAGCGGTGCCGCCGCGTACGCGTCGGCGCGTTCCATGACGTCGGCGCGCTCCGTGACGTCGTCTCCGCCGGACGGGGGCATGAGGTCCACGCGTTCCATTCGTTCCCTGGAGGTCCGTTCCGGGCCGGGACGATCAGTATGTATGCGTCAGCCCTGGACCGTGACGCCCTACAGGTACCCGAGGAGCCCGCCCGTGCACCGTCCCCACCCCGTCGAGGTCCGGGTCGCCGGCGAGCTCGCGGCCGTGCGCCCCGGCCTGCTGCCGCGCTACGAGGCCGAGCTGCCGGGCGCCCGGGCGGCCGTGCTGACCCGGCTGTGGCGGGCGCTGTGCCACGAGCCGCTGCCGTGGATCACGGGCCGCGCGCCGGACGGCGAGGGCCTGACGCTGCGCCTCCGGGACGGCCGCAGGCTGCACGGTCCGCCCGCCGACCCGTACGCCACCGCCGGGTACGTCACCGAGGTCGGCCTCGACGGCACGTCGTACGCGCATCCGGCCCTGCTGATGGCCGCGCTCGCCGTGCGGCACGGCGACGGCTTCGCGGACGAGCTGGCGCACAGCGTGGCCTCGTCGGCTCTCTCGCGTGCTGACCGCGAACCCCGCCCGGAGGGGTGGCCGGTCACCGGCTGGGAGTGGGAGCAGCGGGTGGTGGACGGGCATCCCTACCATCCCAACTGCCGTGCCAGACCCGGCTTCTCGGTGGCCGAGCAGCTGGCCTACGGGCCCGAGCACCGGCCGCTGGTGACGCTCGGTCTGCTGTCGGCGCCGGTGGACGAGTGCCTGGTGACGGGGGCGTGGCCGGGCGAACTGCGCGACGGCTCACGGCTGTTGCTGCCGGTCCACCCGTGGCAGGCGGAGCATGTGCTGCGGCGGGCGGGCGAGGCATGGGTCACCGGGCATCCGCTGATGTCCCTGCGCACCCTCGCCGTGCCCGGCGGACGGCACGTCAAGACCGCGCTGAGCACCCGGCTGACGTCCTCGGTGCGGGACATCTCCGTCCGCTCGGTCGCCCTGTCGGCGACCCTGTCGGCGTTCGCGGAGTCGCTGGCGGCGCGCACCGACGGCCTGCTGCACGTCACCCGCACACTGGGCGCGGCGGCCGGCTCGCCCGATCTCGCGGCGGTGCTGCGGGAGTCGCCGGACCTGTACGCGGCGGCGGGCAGCGGCGAGCGGGTGGTGCCGGTGGCCGCGCTGCCGGAGACCGGGCTGACGGCCTCCCCCGCCTGGCTCGCCGCCTTCGCGCGCCTCGCCCTGACGGTGGGGCTGCGCCTGCTGGACCTCGGCGTGGCGCTGGAGGCGCACGGCCAGAACCTGCTGGTCGTGCTGTCCGCCACGGGCGCCCCGCTGCGGCTGGTCTACCGCGACCTCGCCGACATCCGCGTCGGCCCGGCCCGGCTCGCCCGGCACGGTGTCCCGCTCCCGGAGCTGACCGGACGGAACGTCACCGACGACGAGACGGCCCTGAGGCGCAAGCTGTTCGGCTCCCTGGTGGCGGGCGCGCTGGCGAGCACGGCGGGCTCGGCGACGGCCCTGCGCGGGGCGCTCGAGGCGGCCGTGCGGGACCTGCCGCCGACCCCCGACCTGGCCGCGCTGCTCGGCGAGCCGCTGCCGGCGAAGGCGCTGACGCTGATGCGGCTGTCGCCGTCGGCCGGAGGCGACCGGTGGACCGCGCTGCCCAACCCCCTTCGGTGGGAGGCCGTTTTGGAGCCGGACACCCTGGATCAATAGGATCCGCCGATGATCAGAACACAACGGCTGGCGGCAGGGGCCTGCGCCCTGCTGGCCGCCCTGACGGCCGGGTTGGCCTTCCCGACCGCGGCGGCCGCCGGCGAACCCACGGGCGAGAACGCCCCGAAGGTCGACCTCGTCCTCGACGTCAGCGGTTCCATGCGGACCCGGGACATCGACGGCGGCACCCGGATGGCCGCGGCGAAGCAGGCGTTCAACGAGGTGCTGGACGCGACGCCCGAGGAGGTTCAGCTCGGCATCCGCACCCTCGGCGCCGACTACGCGGGCAACGACAAGCGGACGGGCTGCAAGGACACCGCGCAGCTCTACCCGGTCGGCCCGCTGGACCGCACCGAGGCGAAGACGGCGGTGGCGACGCTCTCGCCCACCGGCTGGACGCCGATCGGTCCCGCCCTGCTCAAGGCGGCCGACGACCTGGGCGCCGACGCCGGTTCGAAGCGGATCGTGCTGATCAGCGACGGCGAGGACACCTGCGCCCCGCTGGACCCGTGCGAGGTGGCCCGCGAGATAGCCGCCAAGGGCATCGGGCTGACCATCGACACCCTCGGCCTGGTCCCGAACACCAAGCTGCGCAAGCAGCTCAGCTGCATCGCGGAGGCGACCGGCGGCACGTACACCTCGGTCGAGCACACCGACGAACTCACCGACAAGGTGAACCAGTTGGTGGACCGGGCGGCCGATCCGGTGGTCACGCCGGTGGCCACCGAGGGGGCCGGCGCGTGTGCGCAGGCGCCCGCGCTGAAGTCGGGCCTCTACACCGACCGCGAGGAGTTCGGGCAGCAGCGCTGGTACAAGGTGGACGTGGAGCCCGGCAAGGAGCTGCGCGCCTCGGTGAGCGTGGCCGCCGACCGGGCCGTCAACCCCGACTACGGGGTGCTGCTGCGGGCGGTCACCGTGCACGGGCGCGAGATCGTGCGCGGGGAGGCCGCGGGCGACGGCCGTACGGACGTGATCTCGACGGGGCTGCGCTACCCGAAGGCGGAGAGCGACGACGAGGAGGCCGCGGCGGAGACCGTGTGCCTCCAGGTCACCAACAGCTTCTCGGCGGCCTCCGGGGTGAAGGCCACGCCCGGTATGCCGCTGGAGCTGACCGTGGACGTGGTGGACGGGCCGGGCACGTCCCGGGACGTGGCCGCCTTCGGCCTCGGGCGGGGCTGGTGGCTGCTCGGCGTGCTGATCCTGACCGGTTTCCTGGCCGGGGTGCTGTGGGGCTGGCTGTCGCGCTGGCGGGTCGCGGTCTGGAGGACCAACTGATGCGGATTCCGATCACACGTGTGCTGGGCGCGGCCCTGCTGACGCTGGGCCTGGCCGCCGCACCCGCGGCCGCCGACTCCTCGCCGTCGCCTTCGTCTTCGTCGGACGGTGACGCGCCCACCTCGGCCGGCACCTCCTTCCGTACGGCGGCCGAGATCGACCAGGGCCAGGAGGCCACGGCGAGCGGTTCCGCGGGCGACTACCTGTACTGGTCGTTCCCGGCCGACGAGGGCCAGCGCCCCACCGTCCGGGCGACGGTCGAGCTGCCCGGCTCGCACGCGGACCAGACCTGGCAGATCGACGTCTACGACGGCCTGCGCCGCCGCCAGGCCTGCCAGTACGGCGCCCAGACGCGCACCGCCGTCCAGGGCGCCGGCTCGGTCGAACTCGCCTGCACGCTGCGGACCGTGCGCGCCTGGTCCGAGCCGTGGGCGAACGACCCGCTGCCGGGGACGTACTACGTCCGGCTGACGGTGGTGAAGCTCGCGACGGCCGACCTGGGCCTGCCGGTGACCGCCTCGGTCCGGGCCGACTCCAAGGACATCGGCGGTGCGGCGGCCGTGGACGGCTCGCTGGGCAAACCGCTGGTGCCGGGCATCGCCGTCACCTCCGCCCAGGACGACGAGGACAAGAAGTCGTCCGCGGTGCTCTCCGCCATCGAGCCGGAGGACGGCTGGGCGTCCGGCTGGTGGTCCGACCGCTGGGTGTGGACCGGGATCGGCGGCATCCTGGCCGCGCTCGCCGGAATCGGCGGCTACGCCCTCACCCGCGGCTCGGGCCGCCCGTCACGGGTGCCGCCGGGCGCCTGACCCGCTCCGCGAAGTCCCGGACCGCGAAGGCCCGCCCCTCCGGCGGGCCTTCGGCCTCCCCGTCCCCGCCCCGGCCGCACGCCCCGCGCGCCGCGCGCCGACGGGGCGGGGGCCGGGTGCCCTCGCCGAAGGCGCGCCGCCCGCCCGTCCGTCCCTCGCGCCGCCTGCCCGTCCCGCTCACGGCGGACGGCTCCCGGCGGCAGCGGCGCGCACGCCTGCCCCGCGGTCCCGCGGCCCTGCGGGGGCTGCGGGGCCTGCGGGGGCTGCTGGGGCCTGCGGGCGCTGCGGAGGCTGCGGGGCCTGCGGAGGCTGCGGGCGCTGCGGGCGCTGCGGGCGCTGCGGGCGCTGCGGGGCCTGCCGCCGCTCACGCCTCGCGCAGCGCCTTCGCCAGGGTGCCGTCGCCGGTCACCCGCACGCGGCCGGCGCGCACCGCCTCCGTCAGGCTCAGCTCGGCCCGGCCGACCGCGGTGCAGGTGTCCACGTCCATGGCCAGCCGGGCGTCGGGTTCGACCGGGGCGGGCCCCTCGCGGTAGGCGGGGCCTTCGCCGCCGCCGACGTACAGGTGGAACTCGCCTTCTTCCAGGCGCACTTCGACGATCCCCTCGCCCTCCAGCGCCCGCAGCAGCGGCAGCGCGAACCAGTGCGCGCGCACCGCGTCGGTGGGCCGCCGATCGCCCAGTTCCGCCTGCCCCCACTCCCCCAGCGCCTGCAGCACCGGCAGCAACTCGCGGCCCCGGCCGGTGAGTTCGTACACGTAGGCGGAGGCGGGCGGGGGGAGCCGACGCCGCGTGGTGAGGCCGTCACGCTCCATGTCCTTCAGCCGCGAGGCGAGTACGTCCGTGCTCACGCCCGGCAGGTCCGCGTGCAGGTCCGTGTACCGGCGTGGTCCGGCCAGGAGTTCGCGGACGATCAGCAGGGTCCAGCGGTCGCCGACGAGGTCGAGGGCGCGGGCGGCGGAGCAGTACTGGTCGTAGCTTCGGCGAGGTGACATGCGACGCAGTCTAGACATGTTGTTGGACTTTCCAAGCGTCTACTTGGTAAAACCAAGCAACACCAGTCAGCAGAGGGGAAGCGGCGCATGGAGTTCCGGCAGTCGAACAAGCTCAGCGAGGTCTGCTACGAGATCCGCGGCCCGGTGATCGAGCACGCCAACGCGCTGGAGGAGGCGGGGCACAGCGTGCTGCGCCTGAACACCGGCAACCCCGCGCTGTTCGGCTTCGAGGCGCCGGAGGAGATCCTCCAGGACATGATCCGGATGCTGCCGCAGGCCCACGGCTACACGGACTCCCGCGGCGTCCTCTCCGCCCGCCGGGCCGTCGCCCAGCGCTACCAGACCCTCGGCCTGGAGGTGGACGTCGACGACGTCTTCCTCGGCAACGGCGTGTCCGAACTGGTGTCGATGGCCGTACAGGCGCTGCTCGAGGACGGCGACGAAATCCTCATCCCCGCCCCGGACTTCCCCCTCTGGACGGCCGTGACGACCCTCGCGGGCGGCAAGGCGGTGCACTACCTCTGCGACGAGCAGGCCGACTGGTACCCGGACCTGGACGACATGGCCGCGAAGATCACCAGCCGCACCAAGGCCGTCGTGATCATCAACCCCAACAACCCCACCGGCGCCGTCTACCCGAAGGAGATCGTCGAGGGCATCCTCGACCTCGCGCGCCGTCACGGCCTGATGGTGTTCGCCGACGAGATCTACGACCGGATCCTCTACGACGACGCCGTGCACCACTCGGCCGCCGCGCTCGCCCCCGACCTGGTGGTCCTCACCTTCTGCGGCCTGTCGAAGACGTACCGGGTGGCCGGCTTCCGCTCCGGGTGGGTGGTCGTCACCGGCCCCAAGCAGCACGCCAGGGACTACCTGGAGGGCCTGACCATGCTGGCCTCCATGCGGCTGTGCGCCAACGCGCCCGCGCAGTACGCCATCCAGGCCGCGCTGGGCGGCCGCCAGTCCATCCGGGAGCTGACCGCGCCGGGCGGGCGCCTGCACGAACAGCGCGACGTGGCCTGGGAGAAGCTCAACGAGATCCCGGGCGTGTCCTGCGTGAAGCCGAAGGGCGCGCTGTACGCGTTCCCGCGCCTGGACCCCAAGGTGCACAAGATCCACGACGACGAGAAGTTCGTCCTGGACCTGCTGCTCCGCGAGAAGATCCAGGTCGTGCAGGGCACCGGCTTCAACTGGCCGGCCCCGGACCACTTCCGCATCCTCACTCTGCCGCACGCCGAGTCCCTGGAGGCCGCCATCGGCCGCATCGGACGCTTCCTCGGCGGCTACCGCCAGTAGCGCAGGGTGTCGCAGGGGTCCCGCCTGCCCTGGCGGCACCGGCACGCTCGGCCGGCCTTCGGCCGGGGCCCCCGAGCGCCTCCCCGCACCGCCGAGCAGTGACCGGGGCGGCATTGTCGGACCCCCGTCGTAGCCTTCGGAGCAGGCCGAAGGGTGCCGAAGCCGTGGGGGCCGCCGCCCGGGAGGGAGTTCGTCGTGACGCGACCGCCGACCGCTGCTCAGCGGCGGGTCATCGAGGGGGCCGATCCCGTGACCGGCCGGCTGCGGGGGACCGGGGCACAGCTCGCGGCGCTGGTCAGGCGGGGGCTCGCGTTCCGGCACCCGCGGCCGCCGCACGACCACTTCCTGACCCCGGCCGGGCACCGGCTGCGGGAGGCGCCGGCACAGGAACACGAAGAGACCGCCGCCGGCGGGCGGCCGGAGGCCGGCGTGTTCGCGGCGCGGGTCGGCGGGGAGGCGGAGCCGCCGCCCGCCGGGCCGGCCCGGGACCGTGAGGTGCGCAGCGCCTGGCAGGGGCTGCTGGAGCTGCGCCGGATGACCAATCCGGACGGCGCCGCCGACCGGCCGTGCGGCTGGGAGCGCACGCATCTGGTGCGGGCCGCCGCGCTCGCCCTGGAGGCGGCCGGCCACCGCCCGGCCGGACCGGACCCGGCCGGCTACCGGGTGCGCGGGACGCCGCAGCCGGAGGCGGTCGCCGTGCACGAGCCGGCCCCGGAGGCACTGCGGGCCTGTGCGGCCACCCTGGAGCGGGCGGGCTGGCAGGTCGGCGAGCACACCGAACCCCGCACGCGTGAACGCTATCTGCTGGCATCGCCCCGCCGCAGGTGACGTACATGCCAAGATCGGCGGGCAGGGCAACCATGCGAGAGCGAACGCGAGAGGGGAACGCAATGAGCGAGCCGTTTGCCGTCCCGGTGACCGTCCGCGGGTACGAGACCGACGTGCAGGGCCACCTCAACCAGGCCGTGTACATCAACTACGCCGAGCACGCCCGCTGGTCGATGCTGCAGTCGGCCGGGATCAGCCAGGCGGGCCTGATCTCCCGGGGGGTGGGCCCGGTCGCGCTGGAGACCACCATCCGCTACCAGCGGGAGCTGCTCGCCGGTGAGGAGGTCGAGGTGACGTGCGCCTTCGACTGGGGCGGGGGCAAGACGTTCCGCATCGAGCAGACCATCCGCAAGAAGGACGGCACGGTGGCCGCCGAGATCACCGCGGTGGGCGGCCTGCTCGACCTCCAGGAGCGTCGGCTGATCACCGAACCGCAGAAGATCTTCGAGGAACTGGCGTCCGACCCCAGCCTGTTCGGCATCTGACCGCCGCACCGGCCGTCCGCCGGTCGCCTGCGACGCCGAGCATCCCCGGCCGGTGCTCGGCGTCGCAGGCGACCGGGCGACCGGGCGACCGGCGATGGGGACACGGTGCCTCCCGCCCGGCGGCGGCACGGAGTCGGTCGCGGCGACGGCCGCCGGCCGCCGACTGCCGGCCGGCACCGGCTCGGTGATCGCCGCCGCCCGTCCGCTCGGCTCAGACGAACGCCGTCCGGTGGTCCTCGGCCCACTCCCGGAAGGTCCGCGCCGGCCGGCCCAGCACCTCCCGCACGTCCTCGGTGACGACGGCGTTGCCGCCCTCCTCGATGAAGCGGGCGGCGACCACGAGACTGTCCGCGTAGGCCTCACCGAGGCCGGCCGCGAGCAGCCCCGCCCGCCGTTCCTCCGGCGTCGGCTCGTACAGGCGCACCGGGCGGCCGACGACCTCGCCCAGAATCGCCGCCTGACGGCTCGGGCTGATCGCCTCGGGACCGGTCAGGGTGTACGTGCGTCCCGCGTGCCGTCCGTCGAGCAGCGCGGCCACCGCCGTCCCGGACACGTCCCGCGGGTCGACGACGCCCTGCTCGCCGTCGCTCATCATGCTGGGCACGGGGGTTCCCTCCCGCACGGCCTGCGCCCAGCCCAGCGTGTTGGAGGCGAAGGAGGAGGGTCGCAGGAGCGTCCATTCCAGGCCGCTCGCCCGGACGGCCTCCTCACCGGGCAGGTGCCAGGTGCCGAACACGCCCAGCCGGGGGTCGCCGGTGCCGATCGAGGAGAGCTTCACGATCCGCCGTACGCCCGCCGCCCGCGCCGCCTCGACCAGGCCCCGGTCGTACTCGCCGTCGTCCGGCCCGAACACGCCGACCAGGAAGGCGGCGTCCACGCCCGCCATCGCCGCCCGCACCGAGGCCCGGTCGCGGTGGTGGCCGGGCACGGCCTCCACCCCGGCGGGCGTCGGCGCCGCCGCCGGGTCGCGGGTCAGGGCGCGCACTTTCTCGCCGCGCGCCGCGAGCTGCCGTACCACTTCACTGCCGATGGTGCCGGTGGCACCCGTCACGAGGATCATGCCCACCACGGTGCACCGGCCGGGGCGCCCGGCTCTTGGAAATTCCGGCACGCTCGCGGAGCCCGCACGGCCGTGTAGCGCGCCTACGGTGGAGGGGTGACGAATGCCGTGTCCCTCCAGGTCCTGCCCACCCCGGAGCCGCTGCGCGGGTGGATCGCGGGCATCGGATCGGTGTCGGTGGACGCCGAGCAGACCGCGCCGTACATCCACCTCCCCGACGCCGCCACGAAGGTGGTCGTGCGGACCGGGGAGGACGGCCGCCGCAGCGCCCTGGTCGTGGGCCCGCGTGCCCGCGCCTCCTACCACCTGGGCGGACGCTTCGTCTCGTGCGTCGAGGTACGGCTGGCGCCCGGCACCGTCCGCCCCCTGCTCGGCGTACCGGCGGCCGATCTGGTGGGCCGTGCGCCGCGGTTGGACGAGCTGCCCGGTCCGGTCGCCCGCCGGCTGGCCGACGAGCTGCGGGGGCTGGAGCCCGGCGAGGCGGTGGCCCGGCTGGCAGAGGTGCTGCCCGAGCGGCTGCGCACCGCCGCCGACCGCTCGCGCGCCGAGCTGGTGCGGGCCGGGGTCGCCGCGCTGTCCTCCCGCGACGGCCGGATCCCCGGCCCCGTGACCGAGGTGGCACGGCAACTCGCGGTGAGCGAGCGGCAGTTGCGGAACCTCTTCGCCGACGGCGTCGGCCTGTCGCCGAAGCACTACGCCCGGATCGACCGGGTACGCACGGTGCTGGACCAGGCGGCCACGCGCCCCTGGGCCGACCTGGCCGCCGCCACCGGCTACTACGACCAGGCGCACCTGACGTCCGACTTCCGTACCCTCATGGGGGTGCCGCCCAGGTCGTACATCACCGGCCGGCTGCCGGACGCCCTGCCCTGCGGGCGGGCGGGCCGACCCTGAATCCGGGTGCGGGCCGGCCCTGAATCCGGGTGCGGACCGGCGGCGATCATGCGATGCTCCGGGCTCATGTCCGCACGACGCATCAAGCCGAGCCTGTACATCTCCGTCGACATCGAGGCCGACGGGCCGATCCCCGGGCCGTACTCCATGCTGAGCCTGGGGGCCGCGGTCGCCGGGGCGCAGGACGCCGACGGGTTCACCGCCGCCGATCCGGAGCGGCAGACGTTCTACCGCGAACTGCGTCCGATCAGCGACGACTTCGTGCCGGAGGCGCTGGCCGTCAGCGGTCTCGACCGGGAGCGGCTGGCCGCCGAGGGCGCCGAACCGGCCGTGGCGCTGGCCGAGTTCAGCGACTGGGTGCGCGAGGTGGCGGTGGACGCGCAGCCGGTGATGGCGGGCTACCCGGCCTCGTACGACTGGACGTTCCTGTACTGGTACCTGATCCGCTTCACCGGGCGGAGCCCGTTCGGGCACTCCGGCTGCCTGGACATGAAGACGCTGTACGCGGCCAGGGCGGGCCTGCCACTGCGGGCGGTGGCGAAGGGGACGATGGAGCGCGAACTGCTGTCCCGGCGACGCCACACGCACCACGCCCTCGACGACGCCATCGAGCAGGCGGAGCTGCTCGCCAACCTCCTGCGCCGGCCCGGCCCCCATGGAGCGGGGCCGGGGACCGCCTGACCGCGCGCCGTCACCCCGCGGCGATGCGGGCCAGCCGCCGGGCCTCCTCCCGGGTGGCGCGGGCCACCGCGTCCTCGTCGACGTGCAGCAGGTGCCCGTCCTCGACGATCTGACGGCCGTTCACGAAGGAGGCGGTGACCGGTGCCGGCGCGCCGAGGACCAGCGCGGCGACCGGGTCGGCGATGGAGGCGTGGGCGACGGTGTCCAGCTTCCACAGCACCAGGTCGGCCAGCTTGCCGGGCTCCAGGGAGCCGATCTCGTGCGCCCGGCCGAGGACCCGGGCGCCGCCGTGGGTGCCCAGGCGCAGCGCCTGGCGGGTGGTCAGGGCGGCCTCGCGGTGGGGGCCGAGACGGTTGACGAGGAGGGCGTTGCGCAGTTCGGTGTGCAGTTCGCCGGACTCGTTCGACGCCGTGCCGTCGACGCCGAGGCCGACCGGGACGCCGGCCGCCAGCATGTCGGGGACGCGGGCGATGCCGGCGGCCAGCCGGGCGTTGGACGACGGGCAGTGGGCGACGCCGGTCCCGGTGCGGGCGAAGGCGGCGATGTCGGAGTCGTTCATGTGGACGCAGTGCGCCATCCACACGTCCTCTCCCAGCCAGCCGGTGGACTCGAAGTAGTCGGTCGGGCCCATGCCGAACAGCTGGTGGCAGAACTTCTCCTCCTCCACCGTCTCCGAGCCGTGGGTGTGCAGCCGCACCCCGAGCCGGCGCGCCAGCTCGGCGCCCTGGGTGAGCAGTTCGGTGGTGACGGAGAAGGGCGAGCAGGGCGCGACGGCGACCTGGGTGAGCGCGCCGAAGGAGGCGTCGTGGTGCTCACGCACTGTCTCCTCGGTCGCGGCGAGCGCCCCGTCCAGCGTCTCGACGGCGAAGTCCGGGGGCAGGCCGCCGTCCTTCTCACCGCGGTCCATGGAGCCGCGGGCGAGGGTGAAGCGGACGCCGGTCTCGCGGGCGGCGCGGACGATGGCGCCGGACAGGTCGCCGGAGCCCCTGGGGAAGACGTAGTGGTGGTCCATGGCGGTGGTGACGCCGCCGCGGGCCATCACCGCCAGCGACCCCTGCGCCGCCGCGTACGCCATCGGCTCGTCGATGCGCGCCCACGTCGGATACAGCGCGACCAGCCAGTCGAAGAGGTTGTGGTCCGTGGCCAGGCCGCGGGTGAGCCACTGGTAGAAGTGGTGATGGGTGTTGACCAGGCCCGGCGTCAGGAGGTGGCCGGAGGCGTCGATGCGGCGCACGACGTCCCGCAGGCCCTCGGGGGCCGGGCCCGCGCCGAGCGACTCGATGCGGTCGCCGGCGACGACGAGATGGCCGGAGGCGTACTCGGTGTCGTCGGCGTCCACGGTCGCGATCGAGCAGTTCTCGACGACGATGCGCTGTGCCATCGTGCGGCCTCTCCTTTCGTCCGTGTCCGGCTCAGAGGTTGGTGAGGTCCACCGGGATGCGCGCCTCGCAGCCGTCCCGCAGGACGGTGGCCTCGATCAGGCCGTAGGGGCGGTCGGCGGCGAAGTAGACCTCGTTGTCGTTCTTCAGCCCGAACGGCTTCAGGTCGACGAGGAAGTGGTGCTTGTTCGGCAGTGAGAAGCGGATCTCGTCGATCTCGCCGCGGTGGTCGATGACGCGCGCGCCCATCCGGTAGAGCGTCTGCTGCAGCGAGAGCGAGTAGGTCTCCGCGAAGGCCCGCAGGATGTGCTGCCTGGTCCGCGCGTAGGACTCCTCCCAGTCGGGCGCCTGCTGCCCGTCGCCGGTCCAGCGGAACCGCCAGCGCGCGGAGACCTCGGTGGCCAGGACGCGGTCGTACGCCTCCGGCAGCGTCGTGTACTTGTCCTTGACGTAGCCCCAGAACTCGGAGTCGGTCGAGTTCATCACGACGAGGTCCTTCAGGCCGGAGACGACCTCCCACGCCTCGCCGTCGTAGGTGATCTGCGCCAGCCGGACCTCCTGGCCCCGGCGCGCGAAGGAGTGCGCGCCCTCGCCCGCGTGCTCGATGCGGTCCCAGGCGTACTCCTCGACCCGGACGCGGGCCCGGTGGATGGACTCCTGGGAGGTCACGAAGTGCCGGGCCAGGTGGATGCCGAACTGCTCGGCGGACTCGATGCCGTGCTCCTTGGCGAACGCGTACACCGTGTTCTTGGTGGTGTCGGTCGGCAGGACGCTTGCGTTGGAGCCGGAGTAGTGGACCTCGTCCATGTCGCCGCTGAGCGACACAGACACGTTGAGGTCCTTGACGTGGTGGGTGGCGCCGTCCCGGGTGATCTTGACGACCCGGGTCTCGGCCTTGCCGTACTGGTTCTGTCCCAGGATGGGCATATCGCTAGCTCCCTCGGTAGACGGAGTAACCGAACGGGCTGAGCAGCAGCGGCACGTGGTAGTGCTCTCCCGGCACGACGGCGAAGGTGACGGACACCTCCGGGAAGAACACGGCGCCGCCGCCCCGGTTCGCGGGGGCGTCCTGCCGCGCATCGGCCTGCTTCTTCTCCGAACGCTCGAGATACGCCTCCACGGCGAAGTCGAGCCGTACGTGGGTGGTCCCCTCCGGCGGGTCCGGCAGGTCCCTGCACCGGCCGTCGGCGTCGGTCACGGACCCGCCGACCGGCCGCCAGCCGGCGTCCCGGCCGTCCCGGACGTCCTGGGGGTCCTGGTCGTTCCGGGCGTCCCGGGCGAGGAGCCGGACGGTGACGCCCGCGGCGGGGCGGCCTGCGGAGGTGTCCAGGACGTGGGTGGACACGGAGGCGGTGGTGCGTGTGCTCATGTTCGGGCGTCCCCTTCGACGAGTCGGGCGAGTCGGATGCGGTTGATCCTGCCCAGCTCCCCGCGGACGATCTCCCGTTCCCGCTCCGGCGGGTTGCCGATCCGTTCCCTGGCCGCGTCACGCAGCTGCTCGGCGCTGCGGCCGGTGGCACAGATCAGGAAGACGTGGCCGAACCGTTCCTGGTAGGCCAGGTTCAGTTCCAGCATCTCCGCCCGGACGTCCCCGGAGGCGCCGGCCATGCCGCGCTGTTCGCGGGCGGAGGTGGCGTCGCCCGGCTTCGGGCGTCCGATCGGCGGGTGGCCGGCCATGGCCTCGGCGAGGTCCGCGCCGGTCAGGACGGCCATGGCGGCGTCGTTGGCCGCGTACAGGTCGTCGGCGGTGGCGTAGGGGCGGGCGGCGAGCAGCCGCCGCGCCCAGGCCGTGGCGGCGCACACCTCGCGGAGGGCGGCGAGGGCCGCCCGCTCGTCCAGGGCGTTGAACCGGGCCAGGCCCGGGGGCGGGGGTGTCGACGTCACGTGGGGGGCCTCCGTGGCGGTGAACGGCCGTCGTACCGAACGGACTGCCGTCAGCTAACGCCGCCCGACGACACCACGTCAACAGTTTGTTGAAAATTCCGGGTTACGAACCCGGCTGACCCGGTCAGCTCTCCTTCTGCCGGTTGAGGTAGTTGTAGACGGTGAAGCGGCTGACCCCGAGCGCGCTCGCGACCGTCTCCACGCCGTGCCGCACGGAGAACGCGCCGCGCGCCTCCAGGGTCCGGACGACCTCCTGCTTGGCCTTGCGGTCGAGGTCGGCCAGCGGCCCGCCCCGCTTGCGCTCCATGGCGGCCAGGATGTGGTCGAGGGAGTCGGCGAGCTGCGGCAGGCGTACGGCGACCACGTCGGCGCCTTCCCAGGAGAGCACGACGTCGTCGGGACCCGCCTCGTCGGGCGGGAGCATCTCCCCGCCCATGGCGTCGACCAGCGGCTTCACGGCGGTGATGAAGGACTCGTCGCCCGCGCCGGTCATTCCCCGGCCTCCCCGATCACATTGACCTGCAGCGAGATCCGGGTGGCGCCGGCCTCCAGGGTCTTGCGCAGTACGGCGTCCAGGGCGGTCAGGACCGCGTCGGCACCCCCTTCGGCGGTGTTGCCGAACGGTCCCACGTCCACGGAGTCCAGGTCGGCGGCCTCGATGACCTCACGGGCGACCAGCGCGTGGCCGGGCGGCTCGTCGAGGTCGAAGGGCTCGGTGGTGAACTCAACTCTCAGTCGCATCGCGCCCCACACCTCTCTGACCTGCGCGTCTGACGGCCCTCGACGGGGAGGGCGATCCGGGCGGCACGGCGGGCGACGGGAGGCGGGCGGCGGTGGCCGGGCCTCCGGCTTCCGTGCGTCCGGACCCCGACCTTAACCGACCGGGACGGCCCGGATCCCCGGGTTCCTGGGCCCCCGGGCCACCTGCTCCCAGGCCCCCGGGCCCCAGGCCCCGGGCCCGACCCCCGGGCGGCTGCCCGGCCTGTGCGCCGGGGGTGTCCGCGTGCGTTCTCGCGCGGGACGCAGGAGTCTGAAGGCATGACAGCACATCCGACCGAGCATCCGCACATCGTGGTCCACGCTCCGGCCCTGGACGGATCCCGGCGGGTCACCGCGGGCCGGGAGACGCTGGGAATCGCCACGCACGTCGACGACGTCAGCGAGATCCTGCGGCAGGCCGACCTGTACGTCACCGACGTGGAGGAGACGGACTTCATCGAGTGGCAGGGCGGCGGCCCGGAGGACTGGCCCGGCCTGTCGGAGCACCACGAGGCGTGAGCCGCGCGGCCACGCGGCGGGCGGGCCGTCCGTGGGCGGGCCGCCCGTGGGCCGCCCACGGACGGGCGCTCTGTGGATTTCATCCGAGGAAAACGGTTTCCGCCATCCGAAAGCAATGCGGGCAGATGGCCGAAATTCACCAAGTGACGGACAGGCTGGGCGAGTTGGGGCACGATGGGGTCATGTCCGAGAGCGTGCCGGTGCGCTGCCCGGCCTGTCGGCGCGAGCACCGCTACACAGCGCCGTCGTATCCCTGCGTGTGCGGCGCCCCGGTCGCACCGCCGCTGGACCCGTGCGGCGAGCCGACGGCCGTCACGCACCGCAGCTGGGACGAGCAGTGGGTCGGGGTGCGCTGCGCCGCCTGCGGCCACCGGGGCCAGTGGCCGCAGCCCGAGCTGGACTGCCCGTGCGGGACGACGCTCCGCATCCCCGTGACGCGTCCGGCCGGACGGGCGGGCCCGGTCCGCACGGCCCGCGGCGCGGTCACCGCCGCCGTGGTGTATCTGCGCCGGCTCGGCCACGAGAACGTCCGCCGCGCCGACCAGCGGCCCCCGTCCGGCATCGGGCTCGCCGCCCGGGGTCTGCTGGCCCATGTCGACCCGTCCGTGCACCCGGCCTCGCTGCGGGACGTGGAGTGCCTGTGGCTGGCGGCGATGACGGAGTCGGCGGACTGCCTCCACTTCTCCCTCGCCGGATACTCCGCCGAGGCCCTCGAAGGCGCCGTCGCCCTGCGCGTTCCGCTGTTCGTCCTCAGCGCCACCGGGGCCCCGCGGCCGGCCAACGCCCTGGCCGAGGCCCTGGACGCCGAGGCGACCGGCACCACGCCGCCGCCCGCCGAGCCGCCGGAGCGGGACGACCCGGCGTAGGCCCGGGGCTGCCGCCGCCTCGGCCAGGCGGCGGCCCACCGTGTCGTCCGCGCGAGCGAGCGGCACAGGCCGCGTCCGCGCCCCGCCTGGCGACACGCTCGCGAGGCCGCCGGGCAGCGCGGCCGGGGCGCGGCCGGGCGGCGCACGTCCGGCCGCGCGCGGCCCGGCCGCCCGAGCGCCGTCCGCGCGCGGCTCGCGCGCCTCCCGGTCGCCCCCGCCGTCGCGCCCCCTGGTCGCCCCGCCGTCACGCCGTCCGGCCGGAACCTCCGTCCGGCCGGAACCGCCGTCACTCCCCCCGGGCCGCCTGCTCGCGCAGTTCCACCTTGCGGACCTTGCCGGACACCGTCATCGGGAAGGCGTCCAGGATCCGCAGTCGGCTCGGGATCTTGTAGTGCGCGAGCTGTCCGTCGCAGAACGCCCGGACCTCCTCCAAGGTGGGCGGGTCGCCCGCGTCGCGCGGGATGACGCAGGCCAGGACCTCCTCGCCGTACCGCTCGTGCGGGACCCCGACCACCTGGACGTCCGCGACCTTCGGGTGGCCGTAGAGGAACTCCTCGATCTCGCGCGGGTAGACGTTCTCGCCGCCGCGGATGATCATGTCCTTGATGCGGCCGACGATCTCGACGTAGCCGTCCTCGCGCATCACGGCGAGGTCGCCGGTGTGCATGAAGCGGGCGGGGTCGATGGCCTCGGCGGTCTTCTCGGGCTCGTTCCAGTAGCCGAGCATCACGCTGTAGCCGCGGGTGCACAGCTCGCCCGCGGTGCCGCGCGGCTGCGTCACGCCCGTCACCGGGTCGACGATCTTCACTTCGAGGTACGGCAGGACGCGGCCGACGGTGCCGGTGCGGTGCTCCAGGTCGTCGTCCATCCGCGTCTGCAGGGAGACCGGGGAGGTCTCGGTCATCCCGTAGCAGATGGAGACCTCCTCCATGTGCATCTCGGCGACCACCCGCTTCATGACCTCCACCGGGCAGGGCGAGCCGGCCATGATGCCGGTGCGCAGCGAGGAGAGGTCGTAGGAGGCGAAGTCGGGCAGGTTCAGCTCGGCGATGAACATGGTGGGGACGCCGTACAGCGAGGTGCAGCGCTCCCGCTGGACGGCTTCCAGGGTGGCCTTCGGGTCGAAGGACGGGGCCGGGATGACCATGCAGGCGCCGTGGGAGGTGGCCGCCAGGTTTCCCATGACCATGCCGAAGCAGTGGTAGAACGGCACGGGCAGGCAGACCCGGTCCTGCTCGCTGTAGCCGATCGTGCGACCCACCCAGAAGCCGTTGTTGAGGATGTTGTGGTGGGAGAGCGTGGCACCCTTCGGGAAGCCGGTCGTGCCCGAGGTGTACTGGATGTTGACCGGGTCGTCGCAGCTCAGCTCGGCGCCCAGTTCGGCCACTCGCTCCTTCGGCACCGAGGCACCCGCCGCGACCAGCGCGTCCCAGGACGGGTCGCCGATGTACACCGTCTCGCGCAACTCGGCGCATCTGCCGCGCACCTGGTCCACCAGGGCCCGGTAGTCGCTGGTCTTGTGGGCGAGCGAGGAGATCAGCACCGAGATCCCCGCCTGGTTCAGCACGTACTCCAACTCGTGCGCGCGGTACGCCGGGTTGATGTTGACCATGATCACGCCGATGCGGGCGGTGGCGTACTGGACCAGCACCCACTCCGGGCAGTTGATCGCCCAGATGCCGACCCGGTCGCCCTTGGTGACGCCGTGCGCGAGCAGGCCGCGCGCCACGTCGTCGACCGCTTCGCCGAACTCGGCGTAGGTCCAGCGCCGTCCGGAGGGTACGTCGACCAGGGCCTCGCGGTCGGGGAACGCGGCGAGCGCCCGGTCGAGGTTGGCCCCGATGGTGTCGCCGAGCAGCGGGACCTCGCCGGTCCCGTGCGCGTACGAGAGTGGGGAGCCGTTCGTAACCTGCGGGTTCGAGACGTGCTCGTCGGAGACGTGCGTGTTCGACGGTGCGGTCACCGGAAGTCCTCCTCGCGGTACTCGTCCGACGAACCCGCGGCCGTCGCCTCGCGCAGCTCGATCCGGCGGATCTTGCCGGACACGGTCTTGGGCAGGGCGGCGAACTCCAGGCGGCGGATGCGCTTGTAGGGGGCCAGCACCCCACGGGAGTGCTCGAAGATCACCTTGGCCGTGTCGGGGCCGGGCTCCCAGCCGTCGGCGAGGACGACGTACGCCTTGGGCACCGCCAGGCGCAGCTCGTCCGGCGCGGGCACGACGGCCGCCTCGGCGACCGCCTCGTGCTCCAGCAGCGCGCTCTCCAGCTCGAAGGGGCTGATCTTGTAGTCGGAGGCCTTGAAGACGTCGTCGGAGCGCCCGATGTAGGTCAGGTAGCCGTCCGCGTCCCGGGAGGCGACGTCACCGGTGCGGTAGTAGCCGCCGGCCATCGCCTCCGCCGTGCGGTCCGGGTCGCCGTGGTAGCCGGTCATCAGACCGACCGGGCGGGCGGACAGGTCGAGGGAGATCTCGCCCTCGGTGGCGCCGGGCGCGCCGGTGACCGGGTCGAGGAGTTCGACGCGGTAGCCGGGGCTGGGCCGGCCCATGGAGCCGGTCTTCAGCGGCTGGCCGGGGCTGTTGGCGACCTGCACGGCGGTCTCGGTCTGCCCGAAGCCGTCCCGGATGGTGACGCCCCAGGCCCGGCGGACCTGCTCGATGACCTCGGGGTTGAGCGGCTCACCGGCGGCCACCACCTCGCGCGGCTTGGTGCGCAGCTGGGTGAGGTCGGCCTGGATGAGCATGCGCCACACGGTCGGCGGGGCGCAGAACGTGGTGACGCCGGCCCGGTCCATCTCGGCCATCAGCCGGGCGGCGTCGAAGCGCGTGTAGTTGTGGATGAAGACGGTGGCCTCGGCGTTCCACGGGGCGAACAGGTTCGACCAGGCGTGCTTGGCCCAGCCTGGTGAGGAGATGTTCAGGTGCACGTCGCCGGGCTTGAGGCCGATCCAGTACATGGTGGCCAGGTGCCCGATCGGGTACGAGGTGTGGGTGTGCTCGACCAGCTTGGGGCGGGCGGTGGTGCCCGAGGTGAAGTACAGCATCAGCGGGTCGTCGGGCAGCGTCGGCCCGTCCGGCGCGAAGTCGGCGGGGGCCGCGTACGCGTCCTCGTACGCCTGCCAGCCCTCGGGCGCGCCGCCGACCGCGACGCGGGTGTAGTCGCCGGGCACCTCGTCGAACTTGCCGGTGTCCCCGGACCGTACGAGCACGTGCCCGACCCGGCCGCGCTCGACGCGGTCGCGCAGGTCGGCGGGGCCGAGCAGCGGGGTGGCCGGGATGACGACCGCGCGCAGCTTCATCGCGGCCAGGGCCGTCTCCCACAGCTCGGCCTGGTTGCCGAGCATGACCAGGACGCGGTCCTCGGCACGCACGCCCCGCTCCCGCAGCCAGTTGGCCACCCGGTCGGAGCGGTCGGACATCTCGGCGAAGGACAGCCGGACCTCCGTGCCGTCCTCCTCGACGATGTGCAGGGCGGTCCGGTCGTTGCCGTCGGCGATGACGTCGAACCAGTCGAGCGCCCAGTTGAAGCGCTCGGGGCGAGGCCAGGTGAAACCCTCGTACGCTCGTTCGTAGTCCTCACGGTGTTCCAGCAGGAAGTCCCGCGCCCCGCGGAACACCTCCGTCGGCGTCGTCATCTGTGCTCCTTCGTTACCGGACCATTGCCGGGCGGCTCTCTGTCATCGTGTAATCCGTGATGCAGGTCTCACTACCCCCGTACGGGGGTGTGCGCCGCGGAGGAGAGGGCGAGCAGGTGGCAGCAGAAACGGCCGGGGTCGTGGAGATACGCAACGCGCTGGCGCGGCTGCGGCGCACGACCGGCCTCCCGGTCGCCTTCGGCGGCCTCGTCGACGGCGGGCGGCAGCAGGTGCGCATCAGCGAGCTGAGCGGCAACGTGACGCCCGCGCTGAGCGCGCTCGCGGTGACCTCGGGCAACGGCCTGGGCGGCAAGGCGGTCGCGCTGGGCCGTCCGTGCGCGGTGACGGACTACTCCTCCTCCCGGCAGATCAGCCACGAGTACGACATCCCGGTCGCCGCGGAGGGCCTGCGCTCGGTGCTCGCGGTGCCGGTGGTGGTACGGCGCCGGGTGCGCGGGGTGCTCTACGGCGCCCTGCGCACGGCCCAGCCGCTCGGCGACCGGACGCTGGGCGCGGCCATGGAGGCGGCGCGGGACGTCGAGCAGGCGCTGGTGCTGCGGGACGAGGCGCGGGACCTGGTGACGGTGGCGGCGGCCCGCGACCCCGCGCGGGACTCCGCCTGGGAGCAGGTGCGGGAGGCGCACGCCGCGCTGCGCTCGCTGGCGCCGCGGATCACCGACCAGACGCTGCGGGCGGAGCTGCTCGCCGCCTGCGCCCTGCTGACGCCGGAGCCGCAGCCGCGGGGAGCGAGCCTGGCGCCCCGCGAACTCGACGTCCTCGCCTGTCTGGCGGACGGCGCGACCAACGCGGCCGCGGCGGACCGGCTCGGGCTGCGCCCGGAGACGGTCAAGAGCTACCTGCGCTCGGCGATGCGCAAGCTCGGCGCCCACACCCGCGGCGAGGCGGTCTCCGCGGCCCGCCGCGCCGGCCTCCTCCCATAACCCGCCGCCGCGGGACGCCACCCGGACCGCGCCCCCGGCGCCCCGGCCGCCGCCCCGCACCCCGCGGCGCCGCCACCCGGGAGCCCGCGCCGGACCGCAGCCCGGCCCGCGCCCGGACGCGGCACGGAGGGCACGAGCCCGCCGCACGGCCCCGCACGGGGACACCCATGCGCCGAACCCCGGCTCCACCGGGACCGCCGCCACGGAGCCCCGCCGCACCGCGCCCCGAACCCCGGCACCGGGCCGCCGCGGGCTGCACCGGCTACAGTGCTCGGCGCACACCCCGCCCCACCCCGGCGGAACGCCGTCCCCGCACCAGGGGACCCGCCACGGCAGCCCGACGGCCCCAGGGCGCCACCCGGCGACCGCCCCACCGCACCGCCCGGCAACCACCCCGGCCGCACGGCGGGCCCCCACCCCACGCAGCCCCACCCCACGCAGCCCCATCCCACGCAGCCCCGCCCCACGCAGCCCCGCCCCACGCAGCCCGGCCCCGCGACCCGTCACGCGGACCCGCCGCCGCGACCCGGCGACCACGGCGCGCCGCCCAGCAAACCGACCCCGGCGCGCGGCGGGGCGCTGCCGTGCGGGGGGCTGCGGGTGTCCTGCGGCGGTTCGCCGCAGCCGGGTGGGGTAGGCGGATCGGTGTCCCGGCCCGTGGCGGAGGGGGGTTCGCGGTGCGCGCCGCAGGGGCCTCGCACGGGCCTCGCGGGTGGTCGGTGTGCATTCGGCGGCACTTTGCATTTTCCTTACGCCCGACGATTGTCATATCTCTCACCTCGTCGGGCGTCCGGATTTCAATGAGACGTTGCCTAGAATTTGGCCCGGACACGACATGCGGAGGGAGCGGTGACCGTGCGACGGGACTTCCAGGAGCCTGCCAGATGCCGCCCCGACCTGGTCATCGGCCGGGAGGGGCTGTCCGCCGCGGCGCGTGAGCAGCTCGCCTCCGGCGGCAGCGTGCTGCTGCACGGCCCCGCCGGAATTGGAAAGTCGACCGTTCTGCGGGCATTGGCCGCGCAATACGCCTCCTCGGCCCGCACCGTGTTGCGCTGCTCGGCCACCGAGTCCGAATCCCATCTGCCCTTCCTCGCCCTCGCCGACCTCCTCGGCCTGGTCGTGGACGAGGTGTCCGACCGGCTGCCCGCCGCCCAGCGCACCGCCCTGGAGTCGGCGCTCACCGGCCGGGGCGAGGAGTCCGCCCTCCAGCGCGACGGGCTCGCGCTGCGTCTGGCCGTGCTGTCCGCGCTGCGCGCCCTCGCCGCCGAGGGCCCCGTCCTCGTCGTCGCCGACGACCTGCAGTGGCTGGACTCGGCCAGCGCGGAGCTGCTCGGCTTCGCCGCCCGCCGCCTGGGCGACACCCCGGTGCAACTGCTGTGCGCGGTGCGCACCGAGGGCCAGGAGTACGACCGCCACCTGCGCTCGTGCCCGCCGGACACCCTCGCCGTCCGCCTGGGCCCGCTGTCCCGGGCCCAGGTGTCCACGCTCCTGGACCACCGCGGCTACCCGGGCCTGCCCCGCTCCACGGTCCGAGACATCCACCGCACCAGCGGCGGCAACCCCCTGTTCGCCCTCGAACTGGGCCGCGCCCTGGCCGACAGCTCCCACCCGATCGGACCGGGCGAGCCGCTCCCGGTGCCCACCTCGCTGCGCACGCTGGTGCTGAACCGGCTGGAGATGCTCTCCGACGAGGCCCGCCGCACCCTGCTGGTGGCCAGCGCCGGCGCCCGCCCCACCCTCGCCCTGCTGCACGCCGCCGGCCGGGAGAACGCCGAGGCCGAGACCGCGCAGGCCGCCACGCTCGGACTGCTGGCGACCGAGCCGGAGGGGCCCGCCGTACGGTTCGCGCATCCGCTGATCTCGGCCGCGCTGTACGCGGAGGCGCCCGCACACGAGCGGCGCGCCGCGCACGCCGCCCTGTCCACCGCGGCCTCCGACCCGATCGAGCGGGCCCGCCACCTGGCCCTCGCCACCACCGGCACCGACCCGGAGGCGGCCGCCCGCCTCGCCGAGGCCGCCGCGCTGGCCCGGGACCGCGGGGCGCCGTCGGTGGCCGCGTCGCTCGGGCTGCTCGCCGCCCGGCACACCCCGCCCTACGGCTACCCGAGCCCGGACCAGCGCCGGCTGCAGGCCGCGGAGGACGCGATCACGGCCGGCGAGGTCGACCTCGCCCGGGACATCGCCCGCGAGGTGCTGACCCGGGCCACCGCGCCCGCGGACCGGGTGCGGGCCTGGATGGTGGTGATCGAGTCGGCCGGACAGGCCCTCGGCGAGGTCGACACCGTCTACCCGCAGGTGCTGGCCGACGCGGGCGACGACCCGCGGCTGCTCGCCCAGGTCCACTACCAGCTGGCCTGGCGGGGCCTGGTGGTGGAGGGCGACTTCGCCACCGGCCGGGAGGAGGCCGCGCACGCGGCGCGGCTCGCGGCCCGGGCCGGCGACCGGCGCACCGAACTGCTCGCCCTGGCGTTCCAGGCGCAGACCGAGACGCTGATGGGCCACCCGGACGCGCCGGCGACCATCAAGCGGGCGCTGCAGGAGCCGCAGGACCCGCAGGTGGCGTGCCACCACAACGGCGCGGGCGCCACCCGCTACCGCTGGCTGATCATGAGTGACCAGCTGCCCGAGGCCCGCGCGACCGTCACGGCGCTGCTGCGCGAGGTGCGGCGGCGCGGCATCGTCGAGAGCGAGGTGCACTTCGTGCGCCTGCTGGCCGACACCGAACTGCGCTCCGGGCACTGCGGCCGTGCCCTCGACCTGGCCCGCGAGAGCATGCGGCTGGCGCGGGACTCCGGCATCGGCGAGATCCCCTCCGCCGTGCTCACCTCCCTCGCGGAGGCCTCGGGCGGGGACGTGGAGCGGGCGCTGGCCCTGGGCCGGGAAGCGGCGGACCAGGCCGAGGAGGTCGGCGACCAGATGTACGTGTCGCGGGGCCTGGCCGCCCTCGGCCACGCCCAGCTGGTCGCCGGGGACGCGGCGGGAGCGGCCCGGTCGCTGCGCCGGGTGCGGGAGCTGGAGCACAGCCTCGGCATCACCGACCCGGCGCGCGGCCGCTGGCACGGCGACCTCGCCGAGGCCCTGGTGCGCATCGGCGCGCTCGACGAGGCGCAGGGACTCCTCGACGAGGCGCGCGCCCACGCGCTGCGGCTGGGCCGGGAGAGCGTGCTGGGCGTCCTGGACCGGGCCGAGGCGCTGGTGCGGGCGGCGCGCGGGGAGTACGAGGCGGCCCTCACCCAGCTGACGTCCGCTCAGGACCGGCTCGCCAAGCTGGGCTACGGCCTGGAGGAGGCGCGGGCCGCGTTCGCGCTGGCCTCGCTGCGCACCTCGCCCCGGGCTCCCGGCGCGGTGCGCGTGGCGGTGGCCGCCGCGCCCGGCCCGACGTCGTACGACGAGGCGGCCCGGCTGTTCCGGCGCTGCCGTGCGCTGCCGTGGGTGCGTCAGGTGGAGGCGGCGGCCGTGGCGAATCCGGTGGAACCGGCCGCCCCCGTCGCCGCGTCGGAGGGGCTGGAGGGCCTCGCCTCGATGGAGCGTCAGGTCGCCGCGCTCGTCATGGAAGGGGCGACCAACCGGGAGATCGCCGCGCGCCTGTTCATCAGCGTCAAGACGGTCGAGGCGACCCTCACGCGGGTGTACCGCAAGCTGGGGATCCGCTCCCGGGTGGACATCGTCCGGCTGGCGGCGGGGCGTCGCACGAAGTGAGTCCGCGCTGAAATCCGTGCACGGTCCGCGTGAGATCCGCGTGAGGTCCGTCCGGTCCTCCCGGAGATCAGGCAGGGGGCCACGTCAGGAGCCACCGAGGGTTTTCCCTGCCCGCCCCCACTAGGGGGTTCCCTCATTGGGTGCCCGGCGGGGCGGGTCCTAGCGTGAGGGCGTGCCGCTCACCCGGGCACACGAGGTCGGTCCGCCCCACACCCGCGCGCCCCGCCGGGCACCCCCCACCTAGGAGACGGATGTTCGGGCTCCCCCGAGTCAGGAAGATCTGGATCGACCCTGCGAACTCCCACGATTCGGACTGCGTCCGGTCCGACACGGTCTGCCCCGGACACACCTCCGGCGGCGTCGACACCTGCCAGGACGGCAGCGGCGGTCCCCTGCTCGTCAGGGGCGTCCTGGCAGGGATCACTTCTCGGGGCGAGGGCCGCGCGGAGGCCGGTCACCCGGGTGTCCACACCCGGCCGACCGGCCGCACCGGCCAGGTGACCGCGCAGGTCGCCGCTTGACCCGGAAGGCTTCCTGAGTACCCCTCAGGTGAAGAACCAGGGGGCGTTGCGAGCTTCCACGAGCAGCCCGCAACGCCCCCTGTCCAATGTTCCGGGACGGTCCGGGGCCGGCGTTGAGGGGTCGGGGGACCCATGACCCTGCGGCCGTATGCCCCGTATATCCTGCTCAGGGCCTGTCCTGCTCAGGGCCTGTCCTGCTCAGGAGCGCAGCAGTCCGCCGACCGGGAGGCAGCCGCCATGTCCGAGCGACGCGCCCGCCCGGCCGCGAAGCACCCCAGGAAATTCGTCTGGCGCCGGACCGCCACCCCCGCGCCGACGCACTCGGCGCGGCCCCCCGCCGTACCGCCCGCGCCGGTCTCCCCCGAGCCGGCCGGGCCGGCCGGTGTGGTGCGGGCGGCCGTGTACCGCGACGGGGTGCGGGTGTCCTCCCCCGCCACCCTGGCCGACACCTACCGGGAGCTGCGCGGGCAGCCGTCCGGCATGGCGTGGATCGGCCTGGCCCGTCCGACGGAGAACGAACTGCTGTCCCTGGCAGCCGAGTTCGGCCTGCACCCGCTGGCGGTCGAGGACGCGATGGAGGCCCACCAGCGTCCGAAGCTGGAGCGCTACGGCGACACCCTGTTCGTCGTGCTGCGCGCCGCCCGCTACCTGGACGCGCCGGAGGAGGTCGACTTCGGCGAGCTGCACGTGTTCGTCGGGCCGGACTTCCTGATCACCGTCCGCCACGGCGCGGCGCCGGGCCTGTCCGCGGTCCGCCGCCGCATGGAGGAGACGCCGGAGCTGCTCAGGCTGGGCCCCGAGGCGGTGCTGTACGCGATCCTCGACGCGGTGGTCGACGGCTACGCGCCGGTCGTGGAGGGCGTCCAGAACGACATCGACGAGATCGAGACGGAAGTCTTCGGCGGTGCCCCCGAGGTCTCCCGCCGCATCTACGAACTCTCCCGCGAGATGGTCGAGTTCCAGCGCGCCACGCGCCCCCTGGTCGGCATGCTGCACGGCCTGATCGCCGGCTTCTCCAAGTACGGCACCGACGAGGAACTGCAGCGCTACCTGCGGGACGTCGCCGACCACGTCACCCACATCAGCGAACGCGTCGACTCCTTCCGCCAGGCCCTCGCCGACATCCTCACGGTCAACGCGACGCTGGTCACCCAGCAGCAGAACGCGGAGATGCGGGCACTGGCGGAAGCGGGCTTCGAGCAGAACGAGGAGATCAAGAAGATCTCCGCCTGGGCGGCGATCCTGTTCGCCCCGACGCTGGTCGGCACGGTGTACGGCATGAACTTCCGGCACATGCCGGAACTGCACTGGTCGTTCGGATACCCCCTCTCGGTCGCCCTGATGGCCGCGGTCTGCGTCAGCCTGTACGTCGTGTTCAGACGGCGCGGCTGGCTCTGAGCGGTCGGGACCGCTCAGAGTCCCTGTCGACGCCCACGGACGGCGCCGTACCCGGCGGTGTCAGGGTGACGCCCGAGCCCGCCCGGCAGGTCAGCGGCTCTCTTCGCCCTGGGCGACCTCGACGTCGTGGTGGAGGACGGCCACGCCGGTGGTCGCGGCTGCCGCGGGGAGGAGCGCGCAGACGGTGAGGAGCAGGGCGATCCATCGTGCGGCGTTCGAGCGGCCGTCTCGGGGGGCGAGGAGCGCGGCGACCCGCTGGGGAACGGGGCCGGTGGTCGCCGCGGGGGCGAAGTCCGGGCGGGTGAGGTGTCGGGCGTCTCCGGCGAGCGCGGCGCGGGCGATGGCCCGGGCCAGCAGACGGCGGTCACCGACGGCGGCAGCGGCGCTCTCGTCGGCGGCGCGTTCCGCGGCGAGCCGGATCGTGGCACGCGTGGCGCGGAGCGCGGGGTGGCAGTGGGCGGCCAGTTCGGCGGCCGCCAGGAAATAGTGGTGGCCGTCCCTGTTGTGGGCCCGCTCGTGGGCGAAGAGGGCTTCGCGTTCGGCGGGGCCGAGGCTGCGCAGCATCGCGGTGGTCACGACGATCCGGTGCGGCCTGCCGGGCAGGGCGTACGCGTCCGGGTGCGGCGAGTCGACGACGCACAGGTCACCGGCGGTGGGGCGGCGGTCGGCTTCCGCGTGAGCGGCGTGGAAGGCCCGGACCTGACGCGCGGCCGAGCGTGCGAGGGTCCAGGAACCGAGGGTGAGCGCTCCGGTGGCGAGCGCGGCGGCCGGGAGGACGAGCAGGTCGGAAGGGGTACGCAGGGGGTGGACGAGGTTCCCGAGGGCCGCGAGGACGGAGAGCTTGAGAAGTCCGGTCAGCACCAGGGCGCCGAGTGCGGCGACACAGGCGCCGGCACACACCAGGGCACAGGCGGTCAGCGCCCACAGGGCGGTGACCGGGGCGAGGCGCGCGAGGGCGCGCCGGGCCAGTGCCGGCAACGCGCAGGGCAGCAGGAGCGGAGCCAGAAGGAGGGCGATCACTGCTCGTCGGCCTCCAGCAGCTGGCGCAGCAGTTCCTCGTCCTCCGGGCTGAGCCGGGCCACGAACCGGGCGAGCACCGCCTCGCGGTCGGCGTCCCGGTCGAGTTCGGTGTGCATGCGCTGGGCGGTCAGCCCGGGGGCGTCCTGCACCGGGACGTAGGCGTAGCCGCGCCCTCGTCGCTCGCGGCCGACGGCACCCTTGTCGTGGAGGCGGGACAGGATCGTCACCACCGTCGTCCGGGCGAGTCCGGAGGCGAGTTCGGCCTGCACCTGCACCGGGGTGAGCGGCGCGCCGGCGGCCCACAGGGCGGCCATGACGGCGGCTTCGAGCTCGCCGGCCGGGCGGCGTTCGTCCTTCGGGTCGGTCATGGGAACCATCCTCACCCCGCTGTCGTCTACAGTTCAGTAGACCGTCTACAGAATTGTAGTCACTGGTCGGGTGCTGCCGTGCCGCGCCCGGCCCGCCGTACCGGAGGAGCCGTGACGATGTCCGCACCCGTCCCCCCATCGTCGCAGCCGGCCGTCTTCGACGGGTCGTCGGTCGACGGCTCCGCCTATCTGGACGTGGTGCGGGCGGCCCGGCATGCGCCGGGCTGGCTGGACGGGACGGTGTCGTTGTGGTCGACGTACGGGCTGGCGGTGTTCGCCGTCCTCGCCGGCCTCGGCTGGTGGTTCGCGCGGCGTACCGGGGGCGCGGCGGCGGTGACGGCGCTGGCGGTGCCGGTGGTCGTGGTCGTGGCGTCCGGCGTCGACGTCGTGGTGAAGCTGGCGGTGCGCGAGGACCGGCCGTGCCGGAGCCTGCGCGTGCCGACCCTGGAGGCGTGTCCGGCCCCCGGGGACTGGTCCTTCCCCAGCAACCACGCGGCGATCGCGGCGGCTGCCGCGGTCGCCCTGTTCTTCGTCTCGCGCCGGCTGGGGGCGGTGGCGGCCGTCGCCGCGGTGGCGATGGCGGCCTCCCGGGTGTGGGTCGGCGCGCACTATCCGCATGACGTGGTGGCCGGAGCGCTGGCCGGCGGGCTCGTCGCGCTGCTGTCGATGACCGCGGTGCGGCGGTGCTCGCGACCGGTGGGCCGGTGGATCGCGTCCGGCCGCCTGCGCCCGCTGGTGAGTACCGCGTGAAACGGCGCGCCGCCGCCGGCGCCGCCGGTCTCGGCGCCTGGGCGGCGCCCGCACGGTGGGCGCCGGTGCGGAACTGCACGACCGGGACGACCGGGACGACCGGGACGACCGGGACGACCGGGACGACCGCCAGCAGGGCGCTCATCAGCACCGGCACCCCGGTCAGCCCGAGGCCCGCCTTCTCGTTCAGCAGGTCGGCCGCCGTCTCGCCGACCGTCGTGCACAGCACCTTGGTGATCCAGAAGTGGACGGTGACTTCGGGCACCTTGTTCCAGCGCTGCCGACGGCCCGGAGGACGGTGCCCCGGCGCCGGCCGCCGAGGGCGTGGCGGTCTCTGACGTCTCGTACGTCAGGGCACTGTCAGCGGACCCGGCCGTGCCACGGGCTGCCTGAACGCGTCCTGGCTGCCGCGTGGCACCGCCCGCCCGGGCCCGGCGGCGTGCGGGAGCGCCGGTCAGCCCACGCGTTCCCAGCCGCGGCGGGGCGGTCGGTTGCCGAGGCGGGTGTCGCGGCTGCGGTAGACGATGTAGGGGCGGGTCAGGTAGCCGATCGGGGCCGTGAGCATGTGGACCAGGCGGGTGAAGGGCCACGCGGCGAAGAGCAGCAGGGCGCTGACGGCGTGCAGCTGGAACAGGATCGGGGCGCCGGACATCAGGTCCGGCTCGGGCTGGAACCAGAAGATCGAGCGGAACCAGGGGGAGATGGTCTCGCGGTAGTCGTAGCCGCCGCCGACGATGTTCGCGGCGACGGTCGCGGACAGGCCGAGCACGATCGTCGCGGTGAGCGAGACGTACATGGCCTTGTCGTTGCGGGTGGTGGCGGAGAAGACGGGGCCGACGGTGCGGCGGCGGTAGACGAGGATGGCCAGGCCGCCCAGGGTGCACACGCCGGCGATGGTGCCGAGCACCACGGCGGTGACGTGGTAGGCGTCCTCGCCGATGCCGACGGCCTCGGTCCAGCTCTTGGGGACGAGCAGGCCGCCGATGTGGCCCAGGAGCACGACGAGGATGCCGAAGTGGAACAGCGGGCTGCCGATGCGCAGCAGCCGGTTCTCGTAGAGCTGCGAGGAGCGGGTGGTCCAGCCGAACTTGTCGTAGCGGTAGCGCCAGATGTGGCCGAGGACGAACACCGCGAGGGAGACGTACGGCAGGACGACCCAGAGCAGGACGGATCCGGTGCCGGCCTCGGCCGCCAGGCCGACGGGCTGTGCGGGCGCGGTCATCGGGGGTGTCATCGGGGGCCTCCGCTCACCGGGTCGGGCAGGAACTGCGGGGGCGCGTACGGGTCGAGGCCGACCTGTTCCTCGGGCGGCCCCTGGGCGGCGAGCCGGGCCACCGCCTCGCGGACGTCGCCGCCGAGGGCGGGGAGCGTGGCGGAGACGGAGTCCAGGACGGCCGCCCACGGGGAGCCGGCGTCGTGCAGCGCCAGGCGCAGCAGTTCCAGGCCGGCGCGGTGGTCGGTGAGCAGGCGTGCCCCCGCGGTGGGCTCGGCGGCGGCGAACTCCAGGACGACGGCGAGGTGGTCGGGCAGTTCGTCGTCGCTCAGCCGCCAGCCGGCGCGGGCGTAGGTCTGCTTGAGCCGCAGCAGCGCGAGGCCGCGCTTCCGGGTGTCGCCGTGCGCGTAGTAGGTCAGGTACGGGCAGCAGCGTTTGCGGTGGTCGAAGGTGGCGACGTAGTCGGCGGCCAGGTCGGGCGTGGGGGTGCGCTCGGCGTGGTCGGCGAAGTCGAGCAGCGGTTGCCCGACCGGGCGGGGCTGGAGGGCGGCGACCCGCCGGGCCAGGGCGAGGCGGTCGCGGAGGTGTCCGTCCGGGTAGGCCAGCAGCAGCGACTGGGCCTGCCAGGCCGGGGAGCGGCGGGCGTCGCCGGTGTCCGGCCTCATGACACGGGTCCCTTCTCGTCGTGCGCGTCGTGCCCGTCGTCCCCGCCGGGCGGGAACAGGCCGGGCGGGCGTCCCTTGCCGTCCCAGTTGAGGAGGTTGACGCGGGTGGCCTTGTCGGTGGGGGCGGCCGGGGTGTCGGCGGTCTGGCGGTCGTGCAGGGCGCGGTAGGTCTCCACCGCTATCGGGGCGGCGCCGCCGGAGGTCTCGCCGAAGGGGCCCCAGCCGCCCATGCCGGGGCCGCCCTCGTAGTCGAGGCTGCACTCGGTGGCCAGTTCCTCCAGCTTGTGCGCCTGTTCGGCGTGGGCGGGCGGGATGACGTACCGCTCGTCGTACTTGGCGAGGGCCAGCAGCCGGTACATGTCGTACATCTGCTCCTCGCCCATGCCGACGCGCTCCGGGATCGCCGGGTCCGGCTCGCGGCCGAGGTTGATGTCGCGCATGTAGGAGCGCATGGCCGCCAGGCGCCGCAGCACGGCGTCGACGGGGGCCGGGTCGCCGGCGGTGAACAGCTGGGCGAGGTAGTCGACGGGGATGCGCAGCGCGTCCACGGCGGCGAACAGGTTGCGGTGGTCCTCGGCGTCGCGGCCGGTCTCGCGGACGGCGTCGACGACCGGGGAGAGCGGCGGGATGTACCAGACCATCGGCAGGGTGCGGTACTCCGGGTGCAGCGGCAGGGCCACCTCGTAGGTGTTGATCAGGGCGTGCACCGGGGAGCGCCGGGCGGCCTCGATCCAGTCCCGCGGGATGCCCGACCGCTCCGCCGCGGCGATCACCCGCGGGTCGTCCGGGTCGAGGAAGACCTGCCGCTGGGCCTCGTACAGTCCCTGTTCGTCGGGGGTGGAGGCGGCCTCGAGGACGCGGTCGGCGTCGTAGAGGACCAGGCCGATGTAGCGCAGCCGGCCCACGCACGTCTCGGAGCAGACGGTGGGCAGGCCGACCTCCACGCGGGGGAAGCAGAAGGTGCACTTCTCCGCCTTGCCGGTGCGGTGGTTGAAATAGACCTTCTTGTACGGGCAGCCCGTGACGCACATCCGCCAGCCGCGGCAGCGGTCCTGGTCGACGAGGACGATGCCGTCCTCGGTGCGCTTGTAGATCGCGCCGGAGGGGCAGGAGGCGGCGCAGGACGGGTTGAGGCAGTGCTCGCAGATGCGCGGCAGGTAGAACATGAAGGTCTGCTCGAACTCGAGCTTGATCTTCTGGGACACCTGGCCCAGCAGCACGTCCTTCTCGCCGTGCTCGGCGCTGCCGCCGAGGTCGTCGTCCCAGTTCGCCGACCAGGAGATCTTGGTGTCCTTGCCGGTGATCAGGGATTTGGGGCGGGCGACCGGGGTGTGCTCCTGCAGCGGGGCGTTGGTGAGGGTCTCGTAGTCGTACGTCCACGGCTCGTAGTAGTCGTCGAGCGCGGGCAGCTTGGGGTTGGAGAAGATCTGGATCAGCTTCTTGAACCGGCCGCCCGCCTTCAGCGCCAGCCGGCCGCGCTTGTTGAGCTCCCAGCCGCCCTTCCAGGTGTCCTGGTCCTCGTAACGGCGGGGGTAGCCCTGGCCGGGGCGGGTCTCGACGTTGTTGAACCACACGTACTCGACGCCGGTGCGGTTGGTCCACGCCTGTTTGCAGGTGACCGAGCAGGTGTGGCAGCCGATGCACTTGTCGAGGTTCATGACCATCGCCATCTGGGCCATGACCCGCCCGATGGGGGCTTCACCGCGGGACATCAGTACTCGACCTCCTGATCGGTGCGGCGGCGGATGACCGTCACCTCGTCGCGCTGGTTGCCGGTCGGACCGAGATAGTTGAAGGCGTACGTGAGCTGGGCGTAGCCGCCGATGAGATGGCTCGGCTTGATCAGCAGGCGGGTCAGCGAGTTGTGGATGCCGCCGCGCCGGCCGGTGGTCTCGGTGCGCGGCACGTCGATCAGCCGGTCCTGGGCGTGGTGCATGTAGACGGTGCCCTCCGGCATGCGGTGCGAGACGACCGCGCGGGCGGCGACGACGCCGTTGCGGTTGACGGCCTCCACCCAGTCGTTGTCGCGTACGCCGACCTTGGCCGCGTCCTGGGTGCTCATCCAGATGGTCGGGCCGCCGCGCGACAGCGACAGCATGAACAGGTTGTCCTGGTACTCGGAGTGGATGGACCACTTGTTGTGCGGGGTCAGGTAGCGCACGGTCACGCCGAGCTCGCCGGTGTCGCCGACCCGCGGCTCGCCGAACAGCGCGTGCATGTTCAGCGGGGGCCGGTAGACCGGGAGCTGCTCGCCGAGGGCGGCCATCCAGTCGTGGTCGAGGTAGAAGTGCTGGCGGCCGGTGAGGGTGTGCCAGGGCTTGAGGCGTTCGACGTTGACGGTGAACGGGGAGTAGCGGCGCCCGCCCGTCTCCGAGCCGGACCACTCCGGTGAGGTGATCACCGGCACGGGCGCGGCCTGGGTGTCGGCGAAGGTGATCCGCTTGCCCTCGTGCTCGGCGGCCAGGTCGGCGAGCCGGGTGCCGGTGCGGGCCTCCAGGGCGTGGAAGCCCTGGGTGGCGAGGTGGCCGTTGGTGGTGCCGGACAGGGCGAGGATCGCCTCGCAGGCGTGGGTGTCGCGGGCGATCGAGGGCCTGCCGTCGGCGGCGCCGCCGCGCACCACGCCGTTCTTGTGCCGCAGGTACCGCAGTTCCTCGTCCAGGTGGAAGGTGACGCCCTTGGTGGTGGCGCCGAGGCTGTCGAGCAGCGGGCCGAGGGCGCCCATCTTGTCGGCGACGGCGCCGTAGTCCCGTTCGACGGTCACCAGCTTGGGCAGGGTGCGGCCGGGGACCGGTTCGCACTCGCCGGTCTTCCAGTCGCGGACCCGGCCGTGCGGGGTGGCGAGTTCGTCGGGGGTGTCGTGCAGCAGCGGCGCGGCGACCACGTCGGTGCGCACGCCGAGGTGCCCGGCGGCCTGGCGGCTGAACTCGCGGGCGAGGGTGTGGAAGGCGTCCCAGTCGGTGCGGGTCTGCCAGGGCGGGGCGATGGCCGGGTTGAAGGCGTGCACGAAGGGGTGCATGTCCGTGCTGGACAGGTCGTGCTTCTCGTACCAGGTGGCGGCGGGCAGCACGACGTCGGAGAAGACGGTGGTGCTGGTCATCCGGAAGTCCAGGGTGAGCAGCAGGTCGAGCTTGCCCTCCGGGGCCTGCTCCCGCCACACGACGTCCTTCGGGCGGGCGTCCGGCGGGGCCTCGGCGGCGCGCACGGCGGAGTCGGTGCCGAGCAGGTGCTTGAGGAAGTACTCGTTGCCCTTGGCGGAGGAGCCCAGCAGGTTGGCCCGCCACACGGTCAGCACGCGCGGGAAGTTCTCGGGCGCGTCCGGGTCCTCGCCGGCGAACCGCAGCCGCCCGGCCTTCAGTTCCTCCACGATGTGCTCGGCGACCGGGCGGCCCGCGCCGTCGGCCTCGTCGGCCAGGTCGAGCGGGTTGCGGTCGAAGGTGGGGTACGACGGCATCCAGCCGAGCCGCGCCGACTGCGCGATGACGTCCGCGGTGGCCTTCCCGGCGAACGGTCCGGCGCCCGTGCCGTCCGCCACGAGGACGTCGGCGGAGAACGGGTCGTAGCGGAACTGATCGCCGTGCAGGTACCAGTAGGCGGTCTGGATCATCTGGCGGGCCGGGCGGTTCCAGTCCGCGGCGGTCGCGAGCGCCGAGTAGCCGGTGATCGGGCGGACCTTCTCCTGGCCGACGTAGTGCGCCCAGCCGCCGCCGTTGACGCCCTGGCAGCCGGTCAGCGTGGTCAGGGTGAGGAAGGCGCGGTAGATGGTGTCGGAGTGGAACCAGTGGTTGGTGCCCGCCCCCATGATGATCATCGAGCGGCCGCCGGACTCCTCGGCGTTGGCCGCGAACTCGCGCGCGATACGGGCCGCCCGCTCGGCGTCCACGCCGGTGATCGCCGCCTGCCAGGCCGGGGTGCAGGGCTCCTCGGGGTCCTCGTAGGAGGCCGGCCAGCGGCCGGGCAGCCCGTCGCGGGCCACCCCGTACTGGGCCAGCAGCAGGTCGTACACGGTGGTGACCGGGCGCCCGCCGACGCGCCGTACGGGCACGCCGCGCAGCAGCTTCCCCGCGCTGCCGTCGGGCGCGTCGAACCGCGGCAGCTCCACCGCCACGGGCGCCTCGTCGCCGCCCGCGGCGGACAGCAGCGGGTCCAGGTCGCCCAGGTCCAGGTTCCACTTGCCGGCGCCGGACTCGCCGTACCGGTCGCCGAGGGTGCCGGGCGGCACCACCGGCGCCCCGGTCGCGGCGTCCAGCAGCACGGTGCGGAACTCGGCGTGCTCGGCCTCGGCGTACTCGCCGCCCAGGTCGGCGGCGGTCAGGAACTTGCCGGGCGCGTAGCGGCCGGGCGCCCGTTCGTCGAGCGTCACCAGGAACGGCAGGTCGGTGAAGCGCTTGACGTAGCCGTCGAAGTACGGGGTGCGCCGCTCGACGAAGAACTCCTTGAGGACGACGTGCCCCATGGCCATCGCCAGGGCGCCGTCGGTGCCGGGCCGGGCGGGCAGCCACTCGTCGGCGAACTTCACGTTGTCCGCGTAGTCCGGGGAGACCGCGACCACCTTCTGGCCGCGGTAGCGGGCCTCGGCCATCCAGTGCGCGTCCGGCGTCCGCGTCACCGGCAGGTTCGACCCCCACATGATCAGGTAGCCGGCGTCCCACCAGTCCCCCGACTCCGGTACGTCGGTCTGGTCGCCGAACACCTGCGGCGAGGCGACCGGCAGGTCGGCGTACCAGTCGTAGAAGGACAGCATCACCCCGCCGAGCAGGGAGTAGAAGCGGGCGCCCGCGGCGTGCGAGACCATCGACATCGCCGGGATGGGCGAGAAGCCGGCCAGCCGGTCCGGGCCGTGCTCCTTGATGGTGTGCACGTGCGCGGCGGCCACCATCTCCACCGCCTCGTCCCAGCTCGCCCGCACCAGGCCGCCCTTGCCGCGGACGGACTTGTAGCGGCGGGCGCGCTCCGGGTCGGAGACGATGTCGGCCCAGGCCGCGACCGGGTCGCCCAGGCGCGCCTTCGCCTCCCGGTACATCTGCAGCAGCACGCCCCGCACGTACGGGTAGCGGACCCTGGTCGGCGAGTAGGTGTACCAGGAGAACGCGGCCCCGCGCGGGCAGCCGCGCGGCTCGTACTCGGGCCGGTCCGGGCCGACCGAGGGGTAGTCGGTCTGCTGGGCCTCCCAGGTGATGATGCCGTCCTTGACGTACACCTTCCACGAGCAGGAGCCGGTGCAGTTCACGCCGTGGGTGGAGCGCACCACCTTGTCGTGCGACCAGCGGTCCCGGTAGAAGGCGTCCGCCTGCCGGCCGCCCGCCTTGTGCAGGGTGCGCAGGTCCGGGGAGACCTCCGCCCTGCTGAAGAAGCGGCGGCTGCGGACCAGCGCCTCGGCGAGGCCGCTGTCCATGCCCGGCGGTGTCCGCCGCGGACCGGTCTCCGTGCTCACCCTGCACCCCGCATCCCGGGCACCCGGCCCGTGCGTGTCGCGATTCGAACGGCCGCGCTCGACCTTACGACCGTGGTACCCCCGAAGGTCAACAGGCGCACCGCGAACGATGTGCGTCCGCCACGTGGGGCGTTCCCTGCGAGCAGGCGGCTACCCATGCGCGGGCGGGGCATGCGCGCACCGACGACAACCGGCCACCTCGTGGTCTCGGGAGGTGGCCGGGAGCGGGGTGGTGGATCAGACGGTCCGGCGGGACAGGACGCCGCCCGCCTTCGCCCGGGCGGCGTCGACGGCCTCCCATTCCTCGGTGCCGAGGTTGGCCAGCGCGGCCGGGAAGACGCCGTCCTGCTCCTTGAGGATGTGGTCGCGCAGCACCGCCGTCGCGTCCATCAGCCGGTCCGGCCAGGTGGGGTCGGCGGGTGTCGCACCGTCGGCGGCCTCGGCGAGGACCGCCTCGACCTGGCGGTGCTCCGCCTCCAGGGCGCCGATCTGCTCGGGGAAGTCGCCGGCCAGGGCGGGGAACAGGCCGTGCTCCTCCACCTCGGTGTGCGGGCCGAGCACGGCGGCGACGTCCCGGGCGACCGCCGCCAGGGCGGCCGTGTCCCCGCTGCGGTGAGCGGTGCGCAGGTGGCTGATCAGGCGCACCACCTCGTCGTGCTCGCGGGTCAGTTCGTCGATGGCGGCCAGGGACTGGCAGCCGCAGTACTCGCACATCGGGGGCTCCGGTCGGGGGTGCGGGCGGGTGTGGTCGGTGGTGGATGCGGGGCGGGTGTGGTCGTTGGTGGATGCGGGGGCCGGTGTGGTCGTTGGTCGATGCGGGGGCCGGTGTGGTCGGTGGGGGGCGCGGGCGGGTGTGGTCAGTGGGAGGTGGCGGCCGACGCCGACGCGCCGCGGGTGCGGCCGGTGACCGCGTGGCGGACGCCGGTGCCGGTGAAGGCCAGGGCCGCGGCGGCGACCAGGCCCAGCAGCACCAGGCCGACGGCGTAGGAGCCGTAGGCGCCGTAGAGCGAGCCCATCACCAGCGGCGGCACGAAGCCGCCGAGTCCGCCCGCGGCGCCCACGACACCGGTGACCGAGCCGACCATGTTCGCCGGGGCCAGCAGCGCCACCAGGGCGAAGACGGCGCCGCTGCCGGCGCCCAGCGCGGCGGCCATCGCCAGGAAGGCGACGGTGCCGACCGGTGCGAGCGAGGGCGTCAGCGACTGCACGAACGCCGCGGTGAGCACCACGGCCATGGTGCCGGCGAGGACCCGGACGGGGCCGATGCGGTCCGAGAGCCAGCCGCCGACCGGCCGCATCGCCACCGCCAGCAGCACGAAGCCGGCCATCCGGTTGGCGGCGTCGGCCTGGGTGAGCCCGTAGCCGGTCTTGAGGTAGGTGGGCAGGTAGACGGAGAAGGCGACGTAGCCGCCGAAGGCGACCGCGTACAGGGCGGACGCCTGCCAGGTGATGCCGAGGCGCAGGGTGGCGGCCAGGCGGTGGGTCAGCGGCTCGGTGGGCACGGTGCGCGCCGGGGCGTCCCGCATCACCAGGGCGGCCAGCGCCGCGTAGGCCGTGAGCACGATCGCGGTGATCACGAAGGGGGCGGCCATGCCAGGCCCGTCCACCAGCTTGACCGTGGTCAGCGCGCTGATCGCGGTGCCGCCCATGCCCATGCCGAAGATCCCGATGGCCAGGCCGCGCCGCTCGGGCGGGAACCAGGCGCTGACGAACGGCACGCCGACGGCGAAGGCGGTGCCGCCGATGCCGAGGAAGAACCCGCCGGTCAGGAGGGCGGCGAGCGAGGAGTGCCCGGCCAGGCCCAGGTACAGCACCGGGACCACGGTGGCGGCCGACACCAGCGGGAACATCACCCGTCCGCCGAACCGGTCGGTCAGCGCGCCAACCGGGATGCGGCCCAGCGAGCCGACCACGACCGGCACCGCCACCAGCAGCGACTGCTCGAACGAGGACAGGTCGAGGCTGTCCTTGAAGCGGGGTCCGAGCGGGCTGAGCAGCGCCCACGCCCAGAAGTTCACGGCGAATCCGACGGTGGCCAGGGCCAGCATCAGCCACGCCCGGCCGGGCACCGGCGCGCCCGGGGCCGGGCTGCCGTTCTGCATCGTCGACGACTGGGCCATCGTGTCCGTCCTTGTCCTCGCGGGTCTCGCGGTTCTCGCAGTTGTCACGGTTTCGCGGTCGTGCCGGCGTCATCGGGCGGGGCCGGGCCACGGCGTGCGGTCCGTTCCCCAGCAACTGTCCGGGCAGGGGCGTGGGGTGGGGCAGGGGCCTATGGTCCCTGCCCCCGGGCGGACGGTCCCGGCACGCGGACCCGGTCGTCCCGGCCGGCGTTCCGGAGGCGCGGGCCGCGGGGGTGCCGTGGCGGTCCGGCGGCGGGTCGGCTCCCCTCCCCCGGGTGCGCGGATCGCCGTTCCCCGTCCGGTCGCGCGCGTCACGCGGTCCGTGGCGGGCACTCGTGCGGCGTGCGGGTACGACCTGGGAGCGGGCCGGGGCCGAGGGCCCTGCTGACCGGCTGGTTCAGCTTCGTGGACGGCGAGGCCACCGCGGGCGACGTGCTCGCGCTGCGCCGGGCCGAGGAGGTGCTGGAACGGTCGGGACTCGCCCACGACGTGGTGTGGAGCCCCGGGTTCAGGCCGGGCGCCCTGCATCTGGAGCAGGCCCGGCCCGAGGAGTACACGCATCTGGTGTTCGTGTGCGGCCCGGTGCACGGGCCGCAGGTGGAGGAGTTGCACCGGCGGTTCGCCCACTGTGTGCGGATCGCCGTCGGCACCTCGGTGATCGATCCGGGCGCGGCGTCGGTCACCGGGTTCCACCGGGTGCTGGCCCGGGACGCCCCGGACGCGCGGCCGGTGCGGGACCTGTCGGCGCGCGCCCCGGCCCTGCCCGCCCTGCCCGTGGCCGGGGTGGTCCTCACGCACGGGCAGCACGAGTACGGACGGCGGCGACGGCACGGCCAGGTCGCCGATCGGGTGACGGGGTGGCTGGCCGGACAGGACTGTGCCCGGCTGGAGCTGGAGACCAGGCTCGACGCGCGGGACTGGCGGCTGTGCGCGACGCCGGCGCAGCTGGAGTCCGTGCTGGCGCGGCTGGACGTGGTGGTCACCGACCGGCTGCACGGGCTGGTGCTCGCCCTGCGGGCCGGGACCCCGGCCCTCGCCGTCGACCCGGTCGAGGGCGGCGCGAAGGTCACCGCGCAGGCCCGGGCCTGCGGCTGGCCCGCGCTGGTGGCCGCCGAGCGGCTCGGCCCGGACGCGCTGGGCGAGTGGTGGGACCGGTGCCTGACGACCGGACGGACGGCCGCCCGGCGGGTGCGCGCGGAGTTCGCGGCGGGCGCGGCGCCGGACGGCGCGGAAGCGCTCGTGGAAGCGCTGGCGGGTCCGGGCCCCCTTTAGGAGCGGCGGGTCCGGGCCCCCTTTAGGAGCGGCGGGTCCGGGCCGCCGGGAGTGACGCGTCCGGGCCGCCAGGAGTGACGGATCTGGGCCGTTAGAACCGCTCGTGCGCGGGCATGCGGAACCGGTCCGCACCGCAGGGGAGGGAACGTGTCGACGAGCCGACTGCCCGAGCACGAACAACGCATCCTCGACGAGATGGAGCGGATGCTGCGCCGCGACCGCCGGCTGAACCGGCGGCTGCGCACGCTGCGGCCGCGCCGCCGGCCGCTCCTGCGGCGGGTGGTGGCCTACCGGCCGCGGCTGCTGACGGTCGCCGCTCTGCTCGCGCTCTCCCTCGGGCTGATGGTCACCGGCACGACCACCTCTCAGCCGGGACTGATCTGGGCCTTCGCCGCCGTGTGGCCGGTGACGCTGTTCGCGGGGTTCCGGCTGCTGTGCCGTTGCGCTGAGGGCTGAGCGTTCACGCTCCGCGGGCGGCGGGGCGGGAGCGGCGCAGGGGGCCGAGCGGCTCAGCCCGTGTACCCGCGGGCGGTCGAGTGGAGCTGCGCGTGTTCGAGCGTCCGCAGGCGTGACTCGACCGCCGCCGGCACCACTCTGCGTTCCCGCAGCACCCAGGGGAGCGCGGCGGCCGCCTCGGCGAAGGCGTGCAGGGAGACGGAGTCCCGCGGCACGGTGCGGGCCAGGTGCAGGGTGCGGCGCAGCGCCGGCCCGGCCGGCCGGCGCAGCCAGGTGAACCACAGCGTGTTGCGGATGCCGTGCCGTCGCCGGAGCGTGGAGTCCCTTGCCGTGGAGGGCTGGTGGTGGGCCGTCAGGTGATCGGCGTACGTCAGCCACCAGCCGTCGGCCGCCAGGTCCACCGCCAGCAGTTCCTCCTCGCCGCCCAGCCAGAGCCTCGGGTGGAAGCCGCCCGCGGCCCGGAAGGCGTCGGCGCGCAGCACGGTCGCGGCGGCCAGGAACGAGCCGAGGGCCGGGCCGGGCAGCCAGCCGGGGGCGGGCACCGGAGAACGGCGGAGCTCCTCCACGATCGGGTCGTCGGTGCCGTCCGGTTCGACGACGATGCGGGCGGTGACGGTCGCGAGCCGCGCGTGCCGGTCCAGCAGGTCCGCGGCGCCGGACAGTGAGCCGGGCGCCCACCAGGAGTCGTCGTCGCAGAAGGCCACGTAGGGCGTGCGGACCCGGCGCACCGCCAGGTTGCGGCCCACGGCGCCGAGGTTGCGGCCGGGGCTCAGCAGCTGGACGTCCGGGTGGCGGCGGGCGACGGCCGGGGAGGTGCCGTCGGTGGAGCCGTTGTCGGTGACGATCGCCGGGGGCCGTTCCGGAAGCTCGGCGAGCCGGTCGAGGGTGCGCAGGAGTTCCGCGCGGCGGTTGTGGGTGATGACGACGACCGTCGTGCGGGGGTCGTTCATGCGGCTGTTCCGTCGAGGGTGCGGGCGGCGCGTTCCAGGTACGGCGGCAGCGTCCGGCGGTCGCGCAGCGCGGACGGCAGGCGTGCCAGCGTCTCGCGCAGGGCACTCCGGGCGGCCTTGTCGTGGCGGGCGGCGAGGGCCAGATCGCGGGTGCGGGCGAGCGCGTAGGGCAGGGGGCGGCGCAGCCAGGCGGTCAGCAGCGCGTTGCGGCGCAGGACGGCGTCACAGTGGGCGCGGGGCGCGGGGGACGGGTGGTGGTGGGCGACGACGTCGGGGCAGTGGGTGACGCCCCAACCGCGGGCGGCGAGGTCGTAGGCGAGCGGGGTCTCCTCCCCGCCGAAGAAGATCACCCGGTGGAAGCCGCCCGCGTCCAGGTAGGCCTCGCGGCGGGTGACGGCGGCGCAGGCGAGGAAGCCGAGCACCTGGGTGCCGGGCAGGTCGGTGGCCGGGCCCAGCGGGGAGCCGGCCAGGACGTCGTCGAGCGGGTCGGGGGTCTCCTCCGGGCCGACGAGGATGCGGGCGGCGATCAGGCCGAGCCGCGGGTGGGCGTCGAAGTGGCCGGCCGCCCGGCTCAGCGCGCCCGGCGCCCACCACGAGTCGTCGTCGCTGAAGGCCACGTACGGGGTGTCGAGGGCGCGGACGCCGTCGTTGCGGGCGAGGGCGCCGCGGTTGCGCGGGAGGGCGAGGACGCGCACCTGGGGGAAACGGCGGGCGAGCATGGCGCGGGTGTCGTCGGTGGAGGCGTTGTCGACGACCAGGACGGGGGGCCGCTCGGGCAGGTCGAGGAGGTGCCGCAGCACGACGGCGAGACCGTCCGAGCGGTCGCGGGTGGCGATCACGATTCCGACGCGGGCGTCACTCATGGGCATGGTCGAGGAGGAGGGGAAGGGGACGGGGGGTGGGGCCGGGTTCCGGCAGGGCGTCGAGGGCGCGCAGCACCTCGTCGGGCCGGATGCGCAGCAGCGCCGGGTCGGCGGTGCGGCCGTGCGGGTCGCCGTCCGGGCCGGGATGCCACAGGGCGCGGTGGCGGGGACCGCCGGGCGGGCCCCAGCGGCTCGGCGGCACCGGACCGAACAGGGTGACGGAGGGCGTGGCGTGGGCGACGGCGAGGTGCGCGATGCCGGTGTCGCCGCTGACCACGGCTCGGGCCTCGGCGACCAGGGCGGACAGCTCGTCCAGGGGCGGGGCGCCGGCGGACAGGTCGGCGCCGGACAGGCCGGCGAACTCGGCCAGCCGGGCGACCAGTTCGTCCTCGCCCGGTCCCCCGGTGGCGACGACCCGGTGGCCTGCCGTGCGCAGGGTGCGCGCGACGGCCGCGTACCGCTCGACGGGCCAGCGGCGCGACGGCGCCCCCGCGCCCGGGTGCACGACGACGGCGCCGGGCGCCGGGGACGTGGCGTGCGGGCGGGGCAGCAGCAGGTCTCCGGGGTCGGCGTCGATGCCGTAGGACCGCAGCAGACGGCACCAGCGGTCGCGTTCGTGCTCGTCCGCGTACCAGGCGGGGCCGTCGATCTCCGGCGTCTCCGGGTGTGCGAAGGCGAGCAGTCGCCGTGGGCGCAGTCCGGTGAGGAGGCGGTGGCTGGGCGGCCCGTTGCCGTGCAGGTCCACGGCGACGTCCGGGGGCGGCCCGCTCCAGTCGAGGCGGTGCGGTACGGCCCGGCCCGGCGCGGAGGCGGGCAGCAGCCGGTCGACGGCGCCCGTGGCCGCGGCGACCGGCGCGAGCCCGGCGGGCGCGGCCAGCACCAACTCGTGCCCCGGGAAGGCACGGCGCAGCGCCCGCAGCGCGGGAACGCCGGCCAGCAGATCACCGAGGCCGAGCGCGCGCAGGACGAGGATACGGGGAGAGGCGATGGTCATGGGGCGCCTGCCACAGGGGGTACGGGAACGGACAGGACGGGGGCGGGGGCGGGGGCGGGGCCGGCCGCGGGCACGGACACCGGGCGGGAGGCGGGGGCGAGCACCGGGCGAGCCGCGGGGACGGGCACCGGGCGGGAGGCGGAGGCGAGCACCGGGCGGGCCGCGGGCACGGACACCGGGCAGGGGGCGGGGCGGGGCACCGGGCGAGCCGCGGGGACGGGCACCGGGCGGGCCGCGGGGACGGGCACCGGGCGAGCCGCAGGCACGGACACCGGGCAAGGGGCAGGGCCGCGCACCGGGCGAGCCACAGCCACGGACACCGGGCAAGGGGCAGGGCCGCGCACCGGGCGAGCCACAGCCACGGACACCGGGCAAGGGGCAGGGCCGCGCACCGGGCGAGCCACAGCCACGGACACCGGGCGGGCGGCGGGGGCGGCGGGGGCCCGGCACCCGGCAGCGACGCGGGCACTGCACCCTCCGGGGACAGCGACATCACGCCCGGCGGCTACGGCGGCCCTGCGCCCGGCAGGGGCAGCGGCACCACGCCCGGCGGGGGCCTGGCGAGGGTGACGGGGATGTGCGGCGTCCCTCGTGTTCGTCGCGGTCGCCGCCGGCGTCACGGTCCCCGTCGCGGTGGTCGGCGTCCGGGCGGTCGGCGGCGTCACGTCGTGCCTGCCGCGCGGGTGAGCAGGGACGTCGAGGAGCGGCCGTCCAGGTACGGCAGCAGGACCGCCTGACCGCCCCACTCCTCCAGCAGCGCGGCCTCCGGGAGGTCGGCGCCGGCGTAGTCGCCGCCCTTGACCCAGACGTCGGGCCGCAGTGCGGCCAGGAGACGTTCGGGGGTGTCCTCGTCGAACACGGCGACGGCGTCGACGCAGGCGAGCGCGCGCAGCACCCGCACCCGGTCGGCGAGCGGATTGACCGGACGGCCCGCGCCCTTGCGTCGCCGCACCGAGGCGTCGGAGTTGACGCACACCACCAGGCCGTCCCCGAGCCGCCGGGCCGCCTGGAGCAGTCCGACGTGCCCGGCGTGCAGCAGGTCGAAGCAGCCGCCCGCGGCGACCACGGTGCCCTGGGCGGCGCGGATCCGGGCGGCGAGGGCGAAGGGGTCGTCGCCCGGAGACGGCTCCCCCGGCGGCGAGGCGTCGGAGGGCTCGGCGGTGACGGCACCCGCGCCGCCCGCGCCGACGAATCCGGTCGCCTCCGCGACGGCGCCCTCGACGGCCTCCCCGACGAGCAGACCGTCCGCCAGCAGCCCGGCCGCCGTCGCCGCGAACCGGTCGCCCGCACCGCAGGTGTCCGAGCCGTGCGCGGCGGGCGCGGGGAAGAGCAGGGGATGCTCGCCGTACGTCAGCAGCGCGCCGCGCGCGCCGAGGGTGACCGTGACGGCGACGGCCCGCCAGCGGCGTACGAGTTCGGCGGCCTCCCGTGCGACGCGCCGCAGGTCGTGCTCGTGCCCGGCGTCGTACGGGTCGGGCCCGTGCCCGGCGTCGCGCGGATCGGTGTGGTGCCCGGCGCCGTACAGGTCATGCCCGTGCCCGGCGCCGCGCGGATCGGTGTGGTGCCCGGCGCCGTACGGGTCGGGCCCGTGCCCGGCGCCGTACAGGTCATGCCCGTGCCCGGCGCCGCGCGGATCGGTGTGGTGCCCGGCGCCGTACGGGTCGGGCCCGTGCCCGGCGCCGTACGGGTCGGGCCCGTGCCCGGCGCCGTACAGGTCATGCCCGTGCCCGGCGCCGCGCGGATCGGTGTGGTGCCCGGCGCCGTACGGGTCGGGCCCGTGCCCGGCGCCGTACGGGGCAGGCCCGTGCCCGGCGGCGCCGCACAGTGTCCCGGCCTCCTTCTCCGCCGGTGTGACGAGCCGCGTCCCCGGCACCGGCGGCCCGCCGCGAGGGTGCGGGTCCCAGACGAGCGGGCGGCGTTCGGCCAGCGTGTCGCGCAGGGCGTCGGCGGTGCCGCGGCCGTAGTCGGAGACCAGCACGGCGCCCGCGCGGCGCACCGCGTCGCGGGCGGCCTCGGTCGCCTCCCGCACCCGGCCGCTGCCGCGGTCGAGGCGGGCCACCGGACGGCCCTGCGCGAGGACTCGGGTCTTCTCCGGCAGCGGGCCGGTCAGCGGGACCGGGACCAGCCGCAGCCAGGGATCGAGCAGACGGCGCAGCTCACGGCTCGCCGGGTCGTCGCCGAGCCCGGTGACCAGCGTGACGTCGCGGCCGTCGCGGGCGGCGAGGTAGGCGGCCAGGGCGGCGCCGCCCGGCCGGAGGCGTTCGGCGCAGTCGGCGACCACGGGCACGGGCGCGTCGGGCGCGAGCCGGTCGGCGTGCCCGGTCACGTCCCGGTCGAGCAGCGCGTCGCCGACGACGAGCAGCGGGGCCGGTCCGCTCACGGCATCCCCCTCTCCAGTGCCGCGTCGAACGCGGCGCAGATCATGTGCACCGCCACGAGGTGCAGTTCCTGCACGGTCGCCGCGGAGGCCGCCTCGACGCACAGCGCCTCGTCGCTGCCCGCGGTGAGCGGGTTCGGCGCGGGACCGGTCAGCGCCCACACCACGAGGCCCGCCGCACGGGCCGCGTCCGCGGCCGACGTCAGGTTGGCGCTGGCGCCGCTGGTGGACAGCAGCATCAGGACGTCGCCGGTGCGGCCGTGGGCGCACACCTGGCGGGCGAACACCTCGTCGACGCCGTAGTCGTTGGCTATGGCGGTGGTGCTGGAGGTGTCGGCGTGCAGGGCGATCGCGGAGAACGGCGGCCGGTCGGTGCGGTAGCGGCCGACGAGTTCGGCGGTGAGGTGCTGGGCCTGGGCGGCGCTGCCGCCGTTGCCGGCGGCCAGCAGTCGTCCGCCGCCGCCCAGCACGTCGGAGAGTCGCCGTCCCCACCGCTCGGTGACGTGGGCGGAGGCGCGGAACGCACCGAGTGCGTCGAGGAGTTCGTCGCAGTGTTCGGTCACGGGCGGGTGCACGGTCATCAGGCCACCTCCTTCGACAGCGGGTGCGCGGCGAGGACCTGGCGGTAGACCTGTTCGGTGCCGTCCGCGACCCGCTGCCAGGTGAAGCGGGCCAGGACCCGGTCGCGGCCCGCCGCCCCGCAGCGGCGCCGCAGTTCCCCGTCGGCGAGGAGTTCGCGTACCGCCGCGGCGATCGCCCCGGGGTCCCCCGGTGGCACCAGGCGTCCGGTGCGCCCGTCGGCGACCGTGTCGCGGTGTCCGCCGACATCGGTGGCGACGACGGGCACGCCGCACGCCATCGCCTCCAGCGGCACGATGCCGAACGGCTCGTAGGCCGGGGTGCACAGGACGACGTCGGCACTGCGGATCAGGGCGGGCATGCGGGCCGGGTCGACGGCACCGAGGAGCCGTACCCGCTCCCCCGGACCGGCCCGGTCGGCGAGCCGCCGCAGCCGCCGTGCCTCGGGGTCGGCGCCGAGCCGGCCGGGCTCGGGGCCGCCCGCGACGAGGAGTTCGGCGTCGGGGATCCGGCCGAGGGCCCGGATCGCCCGGTCGAAGCCCTTGCGGGGGACGAGCCGGCCGCAGGCGAGCAGCCGGTGGCGCGCCCGGCGGGCGGGAACACCGGTGTCGCCGTCGCCCGTGGGGCGGAAGTGGCCGGTGTCCACGCCGCACGGCACGACCGACACCTGCCGGGGCGGCACGCCCAGTTCGGTCAGCTCGTGCACCTCGTCGGTGCAGGTGGCCAGGACCCGGTCGCAGGTGCGGCCGAGTTGCCGTTCGATGCCGATCCGCTCGTGCGGGCTGGTGTCCCGGCGCCCCTGGTGGCGGCGCTTGACGGTGCCGAGCGCGTGGAAGGTCTGGACGACCGGGACGCCGTGGCCGTGCGCGCCGAGCTGGGAGGCCATGCCGGACATCCAGAAGTGGGCGTGCGCCACGTCGGGCCGGTCGTGGCCCCAGACGCGGGCCAGGTGCGCGCCGAAGGCCGGCATGTGCGGGAACAGGTCGTCCTTGGGGAGGGGCGAGGGCGGTCCGGCCGGTACGTGCTCGACGACGGCGCCACCGGGCAGCCGCACCCGGTCGGGCAGGTCGGCCGCGTTCCGGCGGGTGTAGACCGTGACGTCGTGGCCGCGTCGCGCCAGTTCCTCGGCGAGGCGGGCGACGTACACGTTCTGGCCGCCGGCGTCGGGGCCGCCGAGCGCGGCGAGCGGACTCGCGTGTTCGGACACCATGGCGATCCTCATCGGGTCACCTCCTTCAGCAGCCGCTCCCAGTCGTCCAGGAAGCGGGTCAGTCCGTAGCGGGCCAGGGCCGCCGCCCGTGCGCCGTCGCCGACCGCGCGGGCGTGCAGCGGGTCGGCGACGAAGTCCCGTACGGCGTCGGTGAGCACGTCGATCCGGTTGGAGACGACCCCGGCGCCGTCCGGCACGGCCTCGGCGACCTCGGTGGTGGCGAGCGCGACGACGGGCATGCCGAGGTGCATCGCCTCCAGCAGGGACAGGCCGAGGGACGTCCAGCGGACGGGGTGGACGTAGACGCGGCGCCGGGCCATCGCCGCGTGCAGGTCGCGCTGGGCGAGTTCGAAGGTCTGGGTGTTCGGCAGCCGCAGCCGGTCGGTGGCCATGCCGAAGACGTCCAGCGGGGCCGCCTCGGCGAACACCGGCAGCAGGTCGGTGCCGGTGGTACGGCCGCGCCGGACGGGCTCGTTGACGACGACGGCCGCCCGCTCCAGCTCGCCGGTCCAGCGGTGCCCGGGGTCGACGACACCGTGCTCGACGACGGTGGTCTCGGTGGAACCGGCGTCCCACATCAGGCGGTTGAAGTGGGTGACGTGGACGAGGGTGACGCCGGGGACGGCGGCGGCCGGGTGGCGGGTGTCGGGCACGTCGCCGTGCGGGGCGTTGTGCTCGACGTACACCAGGGGCGGGCGGCGGCCCAGCCACTCGTCCACCAGGGCGAGTTCGTGCGGGCGTTGCAGCACCGCCACGTCGACGTCCGCGTCCCGCAGCTTCTCCGGCGGCAGTTCGACGACGGAGTCCGGCCAGTCGTACGTCCGGGCGCGGCCCAGGCCGTCCGGTCCGCGGCCGGGCGTGACGGGGACGAGGTAGGTGTGCGGGCCCTGCACGAAGGACGTGGTCCACGACCCGTGCACGTGCCAGAGCAGGATCCTCATGTCTCCCCCACGATCTTGTCGACGGCGGCGACCACGTCGTGCGCGGTGACCGTGTCCAGGCACGGATGGCCGGGCACCGGGCAGGTCCGGGCGCGAGTGCCCGCGCACGGGGCGTCCTGGTCGCCGAGCAGGACGTACGGCACCCCGTACGGCCGCCAGCGCTCCGCCGGCACGACCGGCGCGAACAGGGAGACGACGGGGGTGCCGACGGCCGCGGCGAGGTGGGCCGGGCCGGTGTTGCCGGTGACGACGGCGGCGGCGCCGGCGAGGACACCGGCCAGTTCCGTGGCGTCGGTGCGGCCGGCCAGGTCGAGGGCGTGCTGCCCGGCGACGTCGGCGGTCAGGCCGCGCTCGCCGCTGCCGCCGGTCACCACCACGCGGTGTCCGGCGGCGGCCAGTTCGCGCACCGCCTCGGCGGCGCGGCCGGGGCTCCAGGTGCGGGCGGGGACGGCGGCGCCGGGGTGCACCACGACGTACGGGCCGGGGCCGGTCAGCCGGGTCGTGCACGGCGGCGGGAGGACCCGCAGGCGTCCGTCGTCGGCCGGCGGGAAGCCGGCCGCCTCGGCGAGGTGCAGGGCGGCCTCCGCCTCGTGGGCGCGCGGGGCGCGGTGGTGGCGCACGTCGAGCAGCGAGCCCGGGTAGTCCTCGCTGTCCGCGGCCATGTGCGCGACGCCGGCCAGCCGCAGCAGCAGTGCGGTGGGCAGCGGGGACTGGTGGAACGAGGTCAGGATCAGCGCCGTGTCGGCGTCGATCATGTCGATGAGCTGCTCGATCTCGCCGCGGCCGACGGGCGGGGGCGTCAGGCCCACCCAGGGCGCGTCCCAGACGAGGACGTCGTGCACGCCGGGCAGCAGCCGGGCGGCCGGTGCGCCGCGCGGCCCGCACAGCAGGGTGACCCGGTCGGCGCGGGCGGCGACGGCGCGCACGGCGGGTCCGGCGAGCAGCACGTCGCCGAAGCTGTCGAGGCGGGTGACCAGTGCCTTCATCGCGTCCTCCGGCCGGTGTCGAAGGCGTTCGCGATCGGGCGTTCGTCGGCGATCACGCGCCCCCGCGGCGGCCCGGCCAGCACCGCCCGCACGGCCGTGGTCAGGTCCGGCGCCACGTGGTCGGCGCGGGCCGTCTCCTCGGGGCGGGTGCGCGCGTTCGGCACCAGGATCCCGTGGGCTCCCGCCCGGCGGGCGGCCTGCACGTCGGCCTCGATGTCACCGACGACGACGCAGCGCTCGGGCGGGGTGCACAGCCGTCCGCACGCCCACAGCACCATGCCGGGCTCCGGTTTGCGGCAGTGGCAGCCGTCGTCGGGGCCGTGCGGGCACACGGCGAAGACGTCGAAGGGGCCGAGGAGGTCGTCGACGCGCCGGTTGACGCGGCGGACGTCGGCGGCGGTGAGCAGGCCGCGCGCGACGCCGGACTGGTTGGTGACGACGCCGGTGCGGATGCCGTGGGCGCGCAGCAGGCGGAGCGCCTCGCGGGCGCCGGCGACCGGGCGCACCCGCTCCGGGTCGGCGTTGTAGGGGACGTCCTCGACGAGGGTGCCGTCGCGGTCGAACAGAACGGTCCGCACGGCGGACGGCCCGTCGAGGGTGCCTGCGGACGGCCCGTCGCGGGTCACGGCGGGGTCGGGAGTGGTCTCCTGGGTCACGGCGGACGGCCCGTCGCGGGTCACGGCGGGGTCGGGAGTGGTCTCCTGGGTCACGACGCCACCTCCGGCCAGGCCGGGGCGGAGCGGTGCCGCCACCGCCCGCCGAGCCAGTACCAGGTGGCCGCGGGCGGAATGAGCGCGCTGGTCGCGAGCATGGTGACGACCTCCTCACGGGTGCGCGGCCCGGGGGCGATGCGCGCCCACGCGAACTCGCCGGTGCCGACGGCCCAGCCGGCCGCGCAGGCCGCGGCCGGCCGCCGGTACCCGGCGGCGGCGAGCAGGCACGCGGCGGCGCCGGCGGCGGTGACGGCGAGGTGGGAGCGCAGCCGGCCGCGCGGGGCGTACGCCCTCTCCCACCAGTCGGGGCCGTGCAGGCGGCGCATGAGCGCGTCGTCGGCGTTGCCGCGCTGGGCGTGCAGGGAGACCCAGCGGGAGGCGGGGCGGACCGGGTGGCGCGTCGTGCGGCGGCCCTGCCGGATGCGCCAGCCGGCGTCGAGGACGCGCAGCGCGAGGTCGGCGTCCTCGCGGAAGGCGCGCCGGAAGCGCTCGTCGAAGCCGCCGACGTACTTCAGCGCGTCGGTTCGGTAGGCCATGTCGGCGGTGATCCAGCGGGCCTGCGCGAGTCCCGCGGTGCCCCGTTCCCAGTCGGTGGGGCGGCGCTCGCCGGGCAGCGGTACGGCGATGACGCCCTGGACCCCGGCGGTGTCCGGGGAGGCCTCGGCGAGGTCCTCGGCGAGCTGGGCGCACCAGTGCGGGCCGACCTGGACGTCGTCGTCGAGGAAGGCGACCCAGGGCGCGGTGACCCCGCGCAGGCCGGTGTTGCGGGCGGCGGCCGGGCCGCGGCCGCCGCTGTGCAGCACGACGGTGCGCTCCCGCAGGTCGCCGAGGACGCTGAGGGGGTGCGCCAGCGCGGCCGGGTCGGGCGCGGGACCGGGCCGGTCGTCGACGACGAGGATCTGCTCGGGCCGGGGTCCGGTCGCGGCGGCGAGGGCCGCGAGGCAGTCGGCGAGGGTGTCCCGGACCAGGGTGGGGATCACGACGGCGTAGTCGGTCATCCGAACGCCCTCCCCCGGCGTACCGCGTACGGTCCGACGGCGAGCAGGTCCACGGGCGCCGAGCCGAAGCACTCCAGGGCGTCGCGCGGGTCGTCGACCATGGGCCGGCCGGCGGTGTTGAGGCTGGTGTTGACCACGACCGGCAGTCCGGTGCGCCGCTCGAAGGCGGCGAGCATCCGCGCCACCAGGGGTTCGTCGCGCTCGTCGACGGTCTGGATGCGGGCGGTGCCGTCGACGTGCACCACGGCGGGGACGCGGTCGCGCCATTCGGCGGCGACGTCGTGCACGAACAGCATGTACGGGCTGGGCAGCGGGCCGGTGAACAGCTCGCCCGCCCGCTCGGCGCGCACCATGGGCGCGACCGGGCGGAACTCCTCGCGGCCCTTGACGTGGTTGAGCCGTTCCAGGTTCTCGGCGCGGCCCGGGTGGGCGAGCAGGGAGCGGTGGCCGAGCGCGCGCGGCCCGTACTCGCTGCGGCCCTGGAACCAGGCGACGATGCCGTCCCGGGCGAGTTCCTCGGCGACCGCCTCGGCGATGTCGTCGGGGCGCTCGTACGGCACGGCCGCCCGGTCGAGCCAGGCGCGCAGTTCCTCGTCGCTCCAGCCGCGGCCCAGGGCGGCGGTGGGCATGGGCCGCGGGACGTCCTCGTTCGCGGCGAGGTGCAGGGCGCCGCCCAGGGCGGTCCCGGCGTCGCCGGCGGCGGGCTGCACCCACACGTGGCGGTACGGGCCGCGCGCGGCGATCTTCGAGTTGGCGACGCAGTTGAGGGCGACGCCGCCCGCCATGGCCAGTGCCTCGCCGCCGGCCTCGCCGTGCAGCCAGTGGACGAGTTCGAGCAGCACCTCCTCCAGGACGGCCTGGGTGCTCGCCGCGAGGTCGGCGTGGTCGCGGGTCCACGGCTCGCCCGGCGCGCGGGGCGGGGCGAGGACGGACCAGTCGACGCCGCGGGCGCGGAAGCCGCCGTCGCCGGTGGCGTGGACGTGCTCGCGCAGCCGGGGCAGGAAGCGGGGGGTGCCGTAGGAGGCGAGGGCCATGACCTTGTACTCGTCGCTGCTGCGCAGGAAGCCGAGGTGCTCGGTCAGGTCCTCGTAGACCAGGCCGAGGGAGTCGGGCAGCGCCTGCGCGGCGAGGGTGTCGAGCTTGCCGTCGCGGTAGCGGCCGGCCAGGTGGGAGGCGGCCTCGCCGCGGCCGTCGAGGACGAGGACGGCACTGTCCGGGTACGGGGAGGCGGGCGCGGCGCTGGCGGCGTGCGCCACGTGGTGCGGGACGAAGACCACCCGGTCCGGGTCGAGGCCGGGCAGCGCCTCGGCGAGGAACCCGGGGGCGCGGCGGGCGTACTCGAGGCGCAGCGGGTCCCAGGGGTCGTCCAGGCCCAGGTCGCGGGCCGGGCGGGCCAGCTCGGGGTCGAAGGAGTAGGCGACGGCGTCGAGTTCCTCCGGCCGCAGGCCCGCCTGGCGCAGGCACCAGCGCGCGGACAGCTCGGGCAGCTCCCAGGCCGAGAAGGGCAGCGGGCGCTTGCCGTGCTTGCGGCGGCTGAACCGCTCCTCCTCGGTGGCGGCCACGGTGCGGCCGTCCACCACCACAGCGGCGGCCGGGTCGTGGAACAGGGCGTTGATGCCAAGGATGTGCATGGCGCGGGCTCCGTCACGGGCGGCGTGTGCGTGCTGTGCGTTGCGCCGGGTGCCAGGGAGAAGCTGCCTCAAACACTTGGAGACAACTCGCCATAAAAGCCGCACCGATTTTCACTCCGGGTGACTGTCGGATCACCGGACCCGCGCCGTGCGTTCGAGGGGCGCGGGACGGGCCCGTCCGGGGGCGCTCGGCGGGGGCGCGCGTGAGCCCGGACAACCCGGTGAACTGCCGGTGATACCGGGTCGAGCAGCCCGGATTCCCTACGATCGGGCCGTGGCCACCTTCCTCCTCGAACGCACGGCGCCGCTCCCTCCCCACGAGGCCTGGCGGCGCCTGACGGAATGGCCTCGCCACGGCGAGGTGGTTCCGCTGACCCGAGTCACCGTGACGACTCCGCCGCCGACGCGCGTGGGCACGCTCTTCGTGGCCCGTTCGGGCATCGGCCCGCTCGCCTTCGACGACCCCATGGAGGTCACGGTGTGGCGCCCGCCGACGCCGGACACGCCGGGCCTGTGCCGGCTGGAGAAGCGGGGCCGGGTCGTGACGGGGTGGGCCGAACTGGAGGTCGGCCCGGGACCGGGCGGCCACAGCCGCGTGCGCTGGCACGAGGAACTGGACGTCCGTCCGCTCCCCGGCCTCCTCGACCCGGTGGTCGCGCGCACGTCGCACCACGTCTTCGGCCGCGCGGCCGACCGCCTGCTACGACGCCCGTGACACCCGCCCCGGACACCGCCCGCCTCACGGCCGCGACACCGGCGCCGGAGCCGAGCCGTTCCCGTGCGTCGTCCGATCGCGGCCCGCACGGCAAGCACCTCGCACTGCTGGGCCGTAGCCGGAGGGCCGCTGTCGACCGCCCGGCTGGGCGCACTGCCGGTGATCGAGGGGACCGTGATCCTCCTCCGGGCCGAGCGCCTGCCCAGCGGCGCCACCCCCAAGCCGGTATGGCTGTGGTGGTCGGGCACCGACGCCATCGCTGCCCAGGTCGACCTGCTCCGGCAAGCCTTCCTGCGGCGCTTCGACATCGAACACACCTTCCGCCTGTTCAAGCAGACCCTGGGCTGGACCTGTCCGAAGATCCGCACCCCGGAGGCCGCCGACCGCTGGGCCTGGCTGCTCCTCGCGGCCTTCACCCAGCTCCGGCTCGCCCGCCCGCTCGCCGCTGACCTCCGCCGGCCGTGGGAGAAACCGGCCCCGACCGACAGACTCACCCCCGCCCGGGTCCGCCGCGACGTCCGGCACCTCCGCCCGAAGGCCATCTGTCCCGCCGGAGCACCGAAACCCTCCCGCCCCGGTCCCGGACGACCACCCGGACGCAAGAACACCCGGCCGAGCCCACGCCACGACGTCCACACGGTCCGCAGAACAGGCATCACGCAACCGAAAGCGAAGAAGTCGCTCCTCGGTGCACGGGACCGTCGTGGTGGATCGGGGTGGGGGTTCCGGTGAGGGGCCGGCCGGTGCCGCCGCGCCGGGCGGCGACGATCTCCGCCGCTATCGACAGGGCCGTCTCCTCCGGGGTGCGGGCGCCCAGGTCGAGGCCGATCGGTGAGCGCAGGCGGCGCAGTTCCGCGTCGGTGGCGCCGGCTTCCCGCAGCCGCCTGTCACGGTCGAGGTGGGTGCGGCGGGAGCCCATCGCGCCGACGTAGGCGACCGGGAGGCGCAGCGCCAGCCGGAGCAGCGGTACGTCGAACTTGGCGTCGTGGGTCAGCACGCACAGCACCGTGCGGGCGTCCACGGGCGTCCGCTCCAGGTACCGGTGCGGCCAGTCGACGACGATCTCGTCGGCCTCCGGGAAGCGGGCCCGGGTCGCGAAGACCGGCCGCGCGTCGCACACGGTGACGTGGTGGCCGAGGAACTTGCCGACGCGGACCAGGGCCGCCGCGAAGTCGATCGCGCCGAAGACGATCATCCGGGGTGGCGGAACGCGGGACTCGACCAGGACCGTGAGCGGCGTGCCGCAGCGCGAGCCCCGCGCGCCGAGCTCCAGGGTGCCGGTGCGGCCGGCGGCGAGGAACGCCGACGCCTCGGCGGCGACCGTGCGGTCCAGGTCCGGATGCCCGCCGAAGCCGCCCTCGCGCGTGCCGTCGGCGCGGACCAGCAGGGCGCGGCCGGTGAGGTCCGCCGGGCCCGACACGACCCGCGCCAGCGCCGCCGCCCGGCCGTGCGCGGCGTCGGCGAGCGCGGAGACGAACACCGGGCGGGCCGGGTCGGCGGCCGGTACCGGCGTGACCAGGACGTCGATGACGCCGCCGCAGGTCAGGCCGACGGCGAAGGCGTCGTCGTCGCTGTAGCCGAAGCGTTCGAGGACGCTTCGGCCGTCCCGCAGGGCCTGCCGGCACAGCTCGTACACCGCGCCCTCCACGCAGCCGCCGGAGACCGAGCCGACCGCCGTGCCGTTGGCGTCCACCGCGAGGGCGGCGCCCGGTGCGCGCGGGGCACTGCCGGTGACCGCGACGACGGTGGCCACGGCGAAGTCGCGCCCCTGCGCCACCCACCGGTCCAGTTCCTCGGCGATGTCCAGCATCTGACGGGCTCCTCGGCTCTCACGCGGTTCCGGTGAGGTGCTCGGGCCGTACCGGTGTCCGGTTCAGCTCCAGTCCGGTCGCGGCGCGGATCGCCGCGAGGACGGCCGGGGTCGACGACAGGGTGGGCGCCTCGCCGACGCCGCGCAGCCCGTACGGGGCGTGCTGGTCGGCGAGTTCCAGCAGGTCGACGGGGATGGCGGGGGTGTCGAGGATGGTGGGGATCAGGTAGTCCGTGAAGGAGGGGTTGCGCACCTTCGCCGTCACCGGGTCGACGACGATCTCCTCCATGACGGCGATGCCCAGCCCCTGCGCGGTGCCGCCCTGGATCTGGCCGACGACGGACAGCGGGTTGAGTGCCTTGCCGACGTCCTGGGCGCAGGCCAGCTCGATCACCTTCACCAGCCCGAGTTCGGTGTCGACCTCGACGACGGCGCGGTGCGCGGCGAAGGAGTACTGGACGTGGCCGTTGCCCTGGCCGGTGTGCCGGTCGAAGGGTTCGGTGGGCCGGTGCCGCCACTCCTCCACCGCCTCCACGGCCTCCTCCCCGAGGACGTCCGCCAGGTCGGCGAGGACCTCGCCGCCGTCGGTGACGACCTTGCCGCCTTCGAGCAGCAGTTCGGCCGTCGCCCAGGCCGGGTGGTGGGAGCCGAACTTGCGGCGCCCGATCTCCAGCACCTTCTCGCGCACCAGCTCGCAGGCGTGCTTCACGGCGCCGCCGGTGACGTAGGTCTGCCGCGACGCGGACGTGGAACCGGCGCTGCCCACGCCGGTGTCGGCCGGGCGGATGGTGACCTGGGCGACGCCGAGCTCGGTGCGGGCGATCTGCGCGTGGACGGTGACGCCGCCCTGGCCGACCTCCGCCATGGCCGTGTGCACGGTGGCGACGGGCTCGCCGGCGACGGCCTCCAGGCGGACGCGGGCGGTGGAGTAGTCGTCGAAGCCCTCGGAGAAGCCGACGTTCTTGATGCCGACGGCGTAGCCGACGCCCCGGACGACGCCTTCGCCGTGCGTGGTGTTGGACAGTCCGCCGGGCAGCTGCCGTACGTCGACGCCCTCGCTGGACTCCCACGCGCGTTCCGGCGGCATCGGCATCGCCTTGACGCGGCGCAGGAGTTCGGCGACCGGGGCCGGGGAGTCGACCGGCTGCCCGGTCGGCATCAGGGTGCCCTGTTCCATGGCGTTCAGCCGGCGCAGCTCCACCGGGTCCATGCCGAGCCGCGCGGCCAGCTTGTCCATCTGGGCCTCGTAGGCGAAGCACGCCTGGACCGCGCCGAAGCCGCGCATGGCGCCGCAGGGCGGGTTGTTGGTGTAGAGGGCGAGGGCCTCGATGTCGACGTCGTCGACCCGGTAGGGGCCGACGCCCAGGGAGGCGGCGTTGCCGACGACTGCCGGGGACGCGGAGGCGTACGCGCCGCCGTCGAGCACGATCCGGCACTTCACGTGCGTCAGCCTGCCGTCCGCGGTGGCGCCGTGCTCGTAGTGCAGGCGGGCCGGGTGGCGGTGGACGTGGCCGAAGAAGGACTCGAAGCGGTTGTAGACGATCTTGACGGGCCTGCCGGTGCGCAGGGCCAGCAGGCAGGCGTGGATCTGCATCGACAGGTCCTCCCGGCCGCCGAAGGCGCCGCCGACGCCGGCCAGCGTCATGCGCACCTTCTCCTCGGGCAGGCCGAGCACCGGGGCGATCTGCCGCCGGTCGGAGTGCAGCCACTGGGTGGCGATGTAGAGGTGGACGCCGCCGTCCTCCTCGGGCACCGCGAGGCCGGACTCGGGTCCGAGGAACGCCTGGTCCTGCATGCCGAAGTGGTAGTCGCCGGTGACCACGACGTCGGCCCGCCGCGCGGCCCCGGCGGCGTCGCCGCGGACGACGGGCTGGCGGTGCAGGACGTTCGGGTGCGGGACGTGCCGGGCGTGGTGGTCGGTGCGGTGGTCGTGGACGAGGGGCGCGTCGGGGGCGGTCGCGGAGGCCTCGTCGGTGACGACGCGCAGCTCGCGGTACTCGACCTCGAGCTTCGCGGCGGCGCGGCGGGCGGTCTCCGGGTGGTCGGCGGCGACGATCGCGACGGGCTCGCCGTGGTGGCGGACCTTGCGGTGGGCGAGGACGGGGGTGTCCCGGACCTCCAGGCCGTAGTGGGTGACGTCGGCCGGCAGGTCGTCGTACGTCATGACGGCGTGCACGCCGGGGATCGCCAGGGCCTCGGCGGTGTCGATGGAGACGATCTCGGCGTGCGCGACGGTGGAGCGCAGGATCTGGCCCCACAGCATGTCCTCGTGCCACAGGTCGGACGAGTACGCGAACTCGCCGGTGACCTTCAGGGTGCCGTCGGGCCGGAGGGTGGACTCGCCGATACCGCCCTCGGTGCGGGACTGCTGGGTGAGTCCGGTGGGGGCGCCGGCGGGGGTGCCGCCGCGGGCGCCGGTGCGGGCGCCGGTGCGGGCGCCGGTGCGGGTGTCTCCCGTTCGGGCGGTGCCGGAAGTGGGGGTGGGCACGGTTCAGGCCCCCTCGCTCTGCCGGGCGGCCGCGAGGCGGACCGCGTCCATGATCTTCTCGTAGCCGGTGCACCGGCACAGGTTGCCCGAGAGGGCCTCGCGGATGTCCGCGTCGGTGGGGTCCGGGTTGCGCTCCAGCATCTCGTCGGCGGCGACCAGCAGGCCGGGCGTGCAGAAGCCGCACTGGACGGCGCCCGCGTCGAGGAACGCCTGCTGCACGGGGGCGAGAGCGGTGCCCTCTCCGGCCCGGGGGACGCCGTCCCCCGGCTGCTCCGGGCCGGTGCCGCCTGCGCCCGTCCCCCGGGAACGCCGGGCGGCGTACTCCGCCAGGCCCTCCACGGTGAGGATCTCGCGGCCCTCGGCCTGGCCGGCGGCGACCAGGCAGGCGCACACCGGCACGCCGTCCAGGCGGACCGTGCACGAGCCGCACTCGCCCTGCTCGCAGGCGTTCTTCGAGCCGGGCAGGCCGAGCCGCTCGCGCAGCACGTACAGCAGGGACTCGCCCTCCCATACGTCGTCGGCCTCCTGCGGGCGGCCGTTGACGGTGAAGGTGACGCGCATCAGGCTGCTCCCTCCGTGCCGGCGGCGGTGGCGCGGTACGACTCCCAGGCCCAGGTCAGCGTGCGGCGGGCCATGACGCCGACCGCGCGGCGCCGGTAGTCCGCGGTGCCCCGGACGTCGTCGATCGGGTTGCAGGCGGCGGCGCACAGGCCGGCGAACTCCTCGGCGACCGACGGGGTGATGATCCGGCCGTTGTCCCAGCAGCCGCCCTCCTCCAGGGCCGCGGCCAGGAACTCCTCGGCGGCCCTGGCCCGGACGGGGGTCGGGGCGGCCGAGCCGATGCCGATGCGGACGGTACGGGTGCGCGGGTGCAGCGCGAGGCCGAAGGCGCAGACGGCGATGACCATCGCGTTGCGGGTGCCGACCTTGGAGTACTGCTGCGGGCCTTCGGCCTTGCGCACGCGCACGCTTCTGATCAGTTCGTCGGGGGCGAGTGCGTTGCGTTTGACCCCGGTGTAGAACTCGTCGACCGGGATCAGCCGGGTGCCGCGCACCGACTCCGCCTCGACCTCCGCACCGGCCGCCAGCAGGGCGGGGTGGGCGTCGCCGGCCGGGGATGCGGTGCCGAGGTTGCCGCCGACACTGCCGCGGTTGCGGATCTGCGGGGAGGCGACCGTGTGCGCGGCGAGGGCGAGTCCCGGCAGTTCGGCGCGCAGGTTCTCGATGATCCTGGTGTAGGGGACGGCGGCGCCGAGCCGGACCGTCTCCTCGCCGGTCTCCCACTCGTGGAGGTCACCGATGCGGCCGAGGTCGAGGAGGTACTCGGGCCGGCGGTGGTCGAAGTTGATCTCGACCATCACGTCGGTGCCGCCCGCGATCGGCACGGCGGTGGGGTGCTCCGCCTTCGCGGCGAGCGCCTCCTCCCAGCTGGCGGGGCGAAGGAAGTCCATGACGGCCTCTCGTTCGTCTCGGGGGCGTACGGATCGAGCCGGATCCGGTGCGGCGGGCTGGGCTCGTCATGTGCTGTTGACGCGGAGTGCGGTCAGTACACAGCGCCTTGCTCCACCGGGGTCAGTCACGGAAGACATGAAGGAGTTGGCTGGCCACGGCGGTCATCTTGTAGATTCATATGAACAGAGGACCTCAGTAACCTCATCGTCTTCCCACGGAAACGCGGGAAACAACCCGGCCAACGGCCACGCGGCTCGCGCACCGGCTCGCGCCGCGCCCTCCCCTGTCCCCACCCGGACCCTCGCAGGTCTCGAGACGAAGATCGGCGGCGACGAGAATGCGGCTGCGCGCACTGCTGGACACCGACGCGCTGGGCCTCAGGCTGCTCGGCGGCGAGGACGAGCTGGACCGCACCGTGCGCGGCGTGATGACCACCGACCTGCGCGATCCCAGCCGCTACCTCTCGGGCGGGGAGCTGGTGCTCACCGGCCTGGCGTGGCGCCGGGACGCGGCCGACTCCGAACCGTTCGTGCGGATCCTGGTGCAGGCCGGGGTGGCCGCGCTCGCGGCCGGCGAGGCCGAACTCGGGAACGTGCCCGAGGACCTGGTCGTGGCGTGCGCACGGCACCGGCTGCCGCTGTTCGCCGTGCACGAGTCGGTGGCGTTCGCGACGGTCACCGAGCACGTCGTGCGCCAGGTGTCCGGCGAGCGCGCCGGGGACCTGGCGGCCGTGGTCGACCGCCACCGCCGGATGATGACCTCGGGACCGGCGGGCGGCGGCCCGGACGTGGTCCTCGACCTGCTCGGCTCCGATCTGGACCTGCGGGCCTGGGTGCTGTCCCCCACCGGCCGGATCGTCGCGGGTCCGAAGAGCGCGGCCCCCGCGCCGCCCGCGGACGTCTGCGCCCGGCTGGCGGCCGAGCACCTCGCCGCGTCCCGCACCGGTCGGCGCGGACCCCACCGGGTGACGCTCGGCCCGGCGACGTACTCGCTGTTCCCCGTGCGCAGCAGCGGCCGCGCCCCGCACGCCTCGCGGGACGTGCGGGAGACGGTGCTGTCGGACTGGCTGCTGGCCGTCGAGGCGGACGCCGCGGACTGGCCCCCGGAGCGGCTGGACCTGCTCCAGGGGGTCACGCAGCTGATCGCGGTCGAGCGCGACCGGCGGGACGCGGCGCGCACGGTACGGCGCCGGCTCGCGCAGGAGGTGCTGGAGCTGGTGCAGACGGGCGCGGTGCCCGCCGAGATCGCCGCCCGGCTGAGGGTGGCGGCGCCGGTGCTGCTGCCCGGCCTCGGGGCCGCCCCGCACTGGCAGGTCGTGGTGGCGCGGGTCGAGTGGGAGCAGCGGGGCGCCGGGGCCGGTGCGGAAGGGTCCCCGGGCTCGGGCTCGGGCTCGGGTGCCGCGCCCCCGGCCTCGGCCGAGGACGGGGGCGGGGGCGGGGGCGGGGGCGGGGGGCGTCCGGCCGGCGAGATCGACACCGGCCCGGTCGCCCAGGCGCTGCTGGAGGAGATCCTCGTCGACCCGGTGTCCACGGGCGTCGAGCCGTCCGCCCGTATCGCCGTGGCCCACGCGGGCGACGAGGCGGTCGCCCTCGTTCCGCTGCCCGCCGTCTCCGTCGAGCACGACGGCTCCGAGGCCGGGATCCTCGCCGAGGCGCTCCTGGAGTCCGTGCGCGAGCCGCTGTCGGCCGGTCTCGACGACGACGGGCGGGTCACGCTCGGCGTCAGCGCGGCCGTGCACTCGGCGGAGGGCCTGCGCGGCGCGCTGGAGGAGGCACGGCACGCCCGCCGGGTGGCGGCGGCCCGGCCTGGCCGGGTGTGCGCGGCCGGGCACCAGGAGCTGGCCTCCCACGTCCTGCTGCTCCCCTTCGTCCCCGACGACGTCCGGCGCGCCTTCACCGCCCGCCTGCTGGACCCGCTGCGCGAGTACGACCGCCGCCACCGCGCGGAGCTGATCCCCACCCTGGAGGCGTTCCTGGACTGCGACGGCTCCTGGACGCGCTGCGCGACCCGGCTCCACCTGCACGTCAACACGCTGCGCTACCGGGTGGGGCGGATCGAGCAGTTGACGGGCCGCGACCTGTCCCGGCTGGAGGACAAACTCGACTTCTTCCTGGCGCTGCGGATGAGCTGAGGCCGGCGCGGGAAGGAACGAGGCGGCACCAAGTGCCGCCCGCGTCCCACGACTTTGTGAAATCCTTCACCCAGCCCCTTGGCCCGACGTGGTGATTGGTGCTGGAATGCGGCCACCACTCAACAGCTCGATGGCGTGCTCGGGGAGGGCAATGTGGCGTATACCGCCATGTCTGGTAACGGAACGACCGCTGGTGACGATCCCCTCCAGACCGCGGTATGGCGGTTGCGCTCACGCGCCTGCTGGGCCGATGCGGCGGCGCTGCTGAGACCGGACACCCCGGCGACCGCGCTGCAGCGGGCGGCGCTCATGGTGGAGAAGTGCCTGTACACCGAGCAGGGGTGGGAGGAGGCCGAGGACGCGCTGCGCACGGCCGAGGCGCTGGCCCAGGACGACGAGGAGCGGGGCGCCGCCGCTTGTGAACGCGGGCAGCTTGCGTACGCGGCCACGCTGCACGGAGTGCGCGACCGGGCCGATGAGGCGCGGGCCGCGCTCGGGCGGGCGGCGGCGCTGATTCCGCCGGGGGCGGCGGGGCGGGCGGTGCTGGACTTCCGGCGCGGGCTGCTCGCCGAGAACCTCGCCCACTCACCGCAGGCCGCCCGTGCGGCGTACCGGCGGGCGCACGCGGGGGCCACCGCGCACGCCGACCCGCTGCTGCTGTCGTTCACCTGGCGGCACCTCGCCGGGCTGGCGCTGCGCGACGGGGAGCTGGCGGAGGCGCGGCACGGTTTCGCCGAGTCGCTGCGCATCCGGGAGGAGCTGGGCTACCTGGTCGGGACGGCTCCCGCGCTGGCGTCCCTGGCCGACGCGGAGGTGGAACCGGAGGCCTCGCGGCTGCGCGAGGAGGCGCGGCGGCTGTACCGGCTGCTGGGCGGTGTGCCGACGTGGCTGGCCCGGCAGCTGGCGCCTCCGGCGGCGACGGCATGACGCACCTGCCGGGCCGAAGATGGGACTGAGAGGAAGCTGAGAGGTTTCTGTGCCAGTCTGGCGCCGCCCCGACCCCCCTTGGAGGAACGCCTGATGAGCACCATCAACGGCCTGCCCGCCCATGTTCTCCTGGTCCATCTCGTCGTCGTGCTCGTGCCGCTGACCGCCCTGGCGCTCGTGGTGGGCGCCATATGGCCGCAGGCCGCTCGCCGTATGGGCCTGGTGCTGCCGTTGCTGGCCCTGGTGACGCTGGGGAGCGTGCCGCTGGCCACGGAGGCCGGTGAGTGGCTGGAGGAGCATGTCACCACCAGTGCCCTGATCCGGCGCCACACCGAGCTGGGCGACGGGCTGCTGCCGTGGGTGGTGGGCCTGTTCGTGCTGGCGGCGGTGGTCTGGTGGACGACCCGCCGGACGCCCGCCGAGGGGAGCGCGCCCCGCTCCGCGACGATCGTGCGCGTGGCGGCCCTGGTGCTGTCGGTCGTGGTGGCGGCGGGCGCCGTCGTCGACGTCTACCGCATCGGCGACTCCGGCGCGAAGGCGGCCTGGACGGGCGGCTTCTCGAAGTCCGCGACCGATTCGGGCGACGGCGACGACTGACCACGCCCCCTCCGACGCCGGTCCGCACCCCCCGGTCGGACCGGCGTCGGCGTGTCCGCACCCCCCGGTCGGACCGGCGTCGGCGTGTCCGCTCCCCCGGCACCGCCCGAATCCGACGGGCCGCGCGGGACCGGGCCCGCCCCGGGCAGCACCGGCGCCCGGCGGGCCGTGCCCGTGAACGTCAGGGGTGCCGGATCGATCAGGAATCGAGAAGCCCGGTCAGCGAAGCCGCTCTAGCCTGATCGCCATGGACATCACCATTCACACGGCTTGGCTTCCGCACGACGACCCGGACGCGTCGCTCGCCTTCTACCGCGACGTCCTCGGCTTCGAGGTCCGCAGCGACGTCGGGCAGGGCAGGATGCGCTGGATCACGGTCGGCCCGGCCCGTCAGCCGGGCACGTCGATCCTGCTGGCACCGCCCGCGGCCGATCCCGGCATCACCGAGGACGAGCGCCGCACGATCACCGAGATGATGGCCAAGGGCACCTACGGCTGGATCCTGCTGGCCACCCCGGACCTCGACGCCACGTTCGAGAAGGTGCAGGCCGGTGACACCGAGGTCGTCCAGGAGCCGACCGAGCAGCCGTACGGCGTCCGCGACTGCGCGTTCCGCGACCCCGCGGGCAACCTGATCCGCATCCAGGAGCTGCGCTGAGCCGTGCGGGTGTCGATGCGGCCGTGCGGGCCGGCATCGGGACCACCCATGAGGAACACGGCGGCGCACCGGTCCCACGGGCCGGTCCACACCCGGAGGGAAGGGTTCTCATGTGTCAGCCCGAGTGGCGGCAGGCACGCGTCCAGGCGCAGCGCCTGGCCGATCTCGCGCGGCTGCGGCGCGTGCGCGACCGGATCGACAGGGAACACGCGCAGCCGCTGAACGTGGAGAAGCTCGCCCGTGATGTGAACATGTCCGCCGGGCACCTGAGTCGGCGGTTCCGGGCCGCCTACGGCGAGTCGCCGTACGCGTACCTGATGACGCGTCGCATCGAGCGGGCGACGGCGCTGCTGCGGCGGGGCGACCTCAGCGTCACCGAGGTCTGCTTCGCGGTCGGCTGCGCGTCGCTGGGCACGTTCACCACCCGCTTCACCGAGCTGGTCGGCATGCCGCCCGGGGCCTTCCGGCGCCGGGCGGCGGATACGGCGGCCGGCCGTGCCGACGCCGCGGGTGCGGCCCGCGACACGGGGTCGGCGATCATGGTGGAGGGGATGCCGGCCTGCGTGGCGAAGCAGGTCTCGAGACCGGTCAGGAATCGAGAAGCCCCGGCGCCCGCGCAGCCCCTGGCGTGATGGTCATGGCTACCACCACCTCCGCCGCCGTCGGCACGTCCCTGGCATCCGTCACCCTCGAGGTGGCCGCCCCCGCGGCCGCCCGCCGCTTCTCCGGCGCGTTCGGCGTGGACACGTACATCCGGCTGCGGGCGTCCGAGGCGCCCTCGACCGGATTGCGCGGCTTCACCCTGGCGCTCACGGTGTCCCGGCCGGCCACCGTCGACGGCTACGCCGGCGCCGCCGTGGACGCCGGCGCCACGGTGCCGAAGCCCGCCGCGAAGTCGCTGCGGGGCTACGGCGGCGTCGTCCGGGCCCCGGACGGGACGAATTGGAAGATCGCGGCCTCGGCGAAGAAGGACACCGGTCCCGCCGCCCGCGAGATCGACGAGGTCGTCCTGCTGATCGGCGTCGAGGACGCGAAAGCCGCCAGGCAGTCCTACGTCGGCCGGGGCCTGACCGTGACCAAGAGCTTCGGCGGCAAGTACACCGAGTTCGCCGCCGGCCGGTACAGCCCCGTCAAGCCGGCACTGTACAAGCGCCGCGGCCCGGCCAGGGACCTCGGCGTCCCCGCCGACGGCACCGGCTCGCACCGCATCGTCCTCGCAGCACCGCCGGCGCCTTCACCGACCCGGACGGATTCGTCCGGGAGGCTGCCGCGCCGCTCGCCCCCCCCACGCCGTCCTGACCCCCGTCCCCGCACTCCCGCCCCGCCCGACCCCCGTACGAGAGGAACGCGCCATGCCGTCCACGAAGTCGTCCGCCGAGGACTCCGGCACGCCCGCCGAGAAGTACAGCGGCTTCACCGCCGAGGAGCGGGCCGCGATGCGGGAGCACGCACGAGAGGAGAAGAAGGCCGCGGCGCGGCGCGGTTCGTCCCGGGCGGAGAAGGAGGCGGCGGCGGAGCGGGACGTGCTCGCGAAGATCGCCGAGATGCCGGAGGCGGACCGCCTCCTCGCCGAGCGGATCCACGAGATCGTCAGGACCGCCGCTCCGGACCTCGCGCCCAGGCTCTGGTACGGGATGCCCGCGTACGCCCGGGACGGCAAGGTCGTCTGCCACTTCCAGAGCGCGGAGAAGTTCAAGTCGCGGTACGCCACGCTCGGCTTCAGCGACCAGGCGGCACTCGACGACGGCTCCGTGTGGCCGATCGCCTACGCCGTGCGGGAGCTGACCGCGGCCGACGAAGAACGGATCACCGCGCTGGTCAGGAAGGCGGTGGGCTGAGGCCGGCCGGGGCAGGACACCCGAGCGGGACCGGTGGCCGACGACGCGGGCGCGGGTCTCCTGCTCGGCGGCCCGGCGGGCGTGCCCCGGTCCGGGGAGGAGATCCGCCCCGAACGAAGCGGAGCCGGCAGGGCGGCAGCCTTCGGGCCCGCGCACGGTGCCGTCCGGCCGGGTGGCTCGACGGCGATCGGTCGCCCGGTGCCGGCCCGCGGAACGCCACGCCGCGCCATGCCGCGCCCGCGCCCGCCGCGCGGCGGGTGCGGGTGCGGGTGCGGGCGCGGGCGCGGGCGCGGGGTTCAGGGGTGGCGTGGCCGGGTGGGTGGCGGGGCGGCGAAGTGGTCGCTCACCACGGTTGCCAGCACGTCCGGATCGCCGGCGATCAACGCGTCGAGCAGCGCCGTGTGCTGCGCCGCGTCGGCGAGCAGTTCGGCGCGGACACGGGGCGTCGGAGGGCCGCCGAGCGGCCACTGGACGCGGCGGTGCAGGTCGTCCGCGATCCGGACGAGCTGCTCGTTGCCGGACAGGGCCAGCACCGCCCCGTGGAACGCCCGGTCCGACTCCGCGTAGGCGGCACGGCAGCCGGAGGACGCCGCGCGGACGGTCGCCTCGGCGAGCGGCCGCAGCCCGGCCCAGCGCTCGACGGGCACCGTACGGGCCAGCCGCGTGATCACCGGCGCCTCGATCAGCGCCCGTATCTCGGCCAGTTCGGCCAGCTCCCTGGCCCCCCGCTCGACCACCCGGAAGCCGCGGTTGGGCACCACCTCGACGGCGCCCTCGGTCGCGAGCCGCTGCATGGCCTCCCGCACCGGCGTCGCGGAGACCCCGAACCGGTCGCCGAGCGCGGGTGCCGAGTACACCTCGCCGGGCGTCAGCTCGCCGGTGACCAGCGCGGTGCGCAGCGCGTCGAGGATCTGCCCGCGCACGGAGGCCCGCTGGACGACCGGACGGGAGCGGGGCAGCGGCGTCTCACCGTGCGTGTGCTCGCCCCGGGCGGCCCCGGATCCGGCCCCGGCCGCGCCGCCCTGGAACCGCTCCCGGCTCCGGTCCCGGTGCCGATCCTGACCCCGGTCCCGGTTCACGTCCGCAGCCGCCGGCTGCGGCGGCACCCGGAACCCGCCCGCGCCGGCTCCCGGAACACCCGTCTCCGCGGAGCCCTGCGCTCTTCGGCTCACGGGGGCCTCCTCCGGACGTTTCGGTACTTGAGGTCATTACGGCGAGTTGTCACTCGCCCGTCAAGCACCATAGGCGCCCAGGCCGTCAGTTCAAATTACGACCCCGCCGGGTAAGGTAAGGCTTACCTTTCATCCGCTTCCCGATCGGTGGTCCCGCATGCCCGCGCAGCCGTCGCCCCTCACGGACGCGTACACCCGTCTGACCGAGGTCTTCCCCGGATTCGCCGTCCGGGAGCTGGGCCCGGGCGAAGAGGCCCCCCGAGGCGGCGGATGGGTCGCCGCCGCCGCGCTCGCGGCGGGCGGCGCCGAACTCGACGCGTTCCTGGCCCGGGACGACGCCCAGGTGCGGCGCGACTACGGCCGCCCGGCGCGCCCCGACGTCCTGGCGAGCTTCGGCCTGCACCGGTACGCCTGGCCCGCCTGCCTGCTGATCACCGTCCCCTGGTTCCTGCACCGCAGGGTGCCCCGCTTCCCCGTGACGCACGTCTCCTACGACCGCACCGCCCCCGGCCTCTCCGTGGGCCGCATGGCGGTGCGCCCGGCCGGCTTCGCCTGCCTGCCGGACGACCCGGCGGCCGCCCTGCCCGGCGCGCGGGTGGTGGCCGGCGAGGAGGAACTGCGGGAGCGGGTGCGGGCCGCGGTGGCCGAGCACCTGGAACCCGTCCTCGCCGGATTCGGTCCGCGCATGCGGCGGCGCGGCCGGGCCCTGTGGGGCACGGCGACCGACGAGGTCGTGGAGGGCCTCTGGTACGTCGCCCACCTGTTCGGCGAGCAGCGGCGGGCACGGCGGGAGCTGGAGGCGCTGCTGCCGGGCGCGACCCGGCCGTACGTCGGCTCGGCGGCGTTCCGGGAACTGGCCGGACCGGACGGCGAGTCGCTGCCCACCCGGGACCGGGCGAGCTGCTGCATGTTCTACACCGTGCGCCCCGAGGACACCTGCGCCACCTGCCCGCGCACCTGCGACGCCGACCGGGTCACCAGGCTGCTCGCCGCGACGAGTTGAGGGACCCTCGGGTACGAACGCGCCGGGTATCCCGTAAGATCAGCGGCGAACGGGACCGCCCCACGGTTACAGGTGATTCACAACTTCCTCACTTGCCGCAGGAACTTTCCGTGGAACCACTCGTACGGGTAGTCTTATTCGAACTCAACTCCCGCCCCTCAAGCGGCAGTTCGAGCAGAACGCCGCCCTGGGCACTCCCTTGCGCTTCCTTGGCGGCCTCTTGCCCCGAAACCCCATGAGGGCCGGCGGGAGTGGGCCACTATGGCGGGCGTTACGCCCTATCCCAATGCAAGGGACCCTGATGAGACTGACCGACATATCGCTCAACTGGCTGCTTCCGGGCGCCGTACTGCTCCTGGGCATGCTGGTGGCGGTGGCGGTGCTCACGCGCAGCAAGCGGTCCGGGGAGCACGCGAAAGCAGAGGACTCGTGGGAGCGCAGCGAGGAGCGCCGCCGGCGCAAGGAGGCCATATACGGCACCGCCTCCTACGTCCTGCTGTTCTGCTGTGCGGCGGTGGCCGCCGCGCTCTCCTTCCACGGACTGGTCGGCTTCGGCGAGCAGAACCTCGGCCTCTCCGGAGGCTGGGAGTACCTGGTGCCGTTCGGCCTGGACGGTGCGGCCATGTTCTGCTCCGTCCTCGCGGTGCGTGAGGCCAGCCACGGTGACGCGGCCCTCGGCTCCCGGATCCTCGTATGGACGTTCGCGGGCGCCGCTGCCTGGTTCAACTGGGTGCACGCGCCCAGGGGCCTCGGCCACGACGGTGCCCCGCAGTTCTTCTCCGGCATGTCCCTCTCGGCGGCCGTCCTCTTCGACCGCGCGCTGAAGCAGACGCGCCGGGCCGCGCTGCGCGAGCAGGGTCTGGTGCCGCGTCCGCTGCCGCAGATCCGCATCGTCCGCTGGCTGCGCGCCCCCCGCGAGACCTACAAGGCCTGGTCGCTCATGCTCCTGGAGGGTGTGCGCAGCCTCGACGAGGCCGTCGAGGAGGTCCGCGAGGACAAGCGGCAGAAGGAGGAGAACCGGCTGCGCCGGCGTGAGGCCGACCGCCTGGAGCGCGCCCAGCTCAAGGCCATCAGCCGGGGCCACCGCGGCTTCGTGGGCCGGGGCGGACGACAGGTCGAGGCGCTGGAGCCCGCCTCGGCCTCTACGGAGCCTGCCCTATCGGCGCCGGAGTCCTTGCCCGTACGCGCCAGGCCCTCGCTGCAGCCCGTCCGCAAGGCCGGTACTGAACCGGTCACCGTCGACCTCACCGCGGAGGACGACACCATGGCTCTGCCCCGCCTCGACTCCCTCGAGCGCAAGCTGAAGGACCTCGAGCAGCAGTTCGGCTAGCAGCGGTCCGGCCGACCACGGCCTCATGGGAAGGGGGCGTGACCTTCGGGTCACGTCCCCTTCCCGTTGTTCACGCCCTCTTCCCGTGCACGTCCGCATCCCGTGCACGTCCGCTTCCCGTGCACGTCCGCTTCCCGTGCACGTCCGCATCCCGTGCACGTCCGCTTCCCGTGCACGTCCGCATCCCGTGCACGTCCGCTTCCCGTTCAGGCCGCCTCCGCCGCCAGTTCGAACCACACCGACTTGCCGACCCCGTGCGCCCGTACGCCCCACGCGTCGGCGAGGGACTGCACCAGGACCAGGCCCCGGCCGTTCGTGCCCTCGTCGCGGTCCGGCACGCGCATCCGGGGCCGGCGGGCGGCGAAGTCCCTCACCTCCACCCGCAGTCCGCAGGGTCCGACGGTGGCCGTCAGGACCGCGTCGCGGTCGGTGTGGACCAGTGCGTTGGTGACGAGTTCGCTGGTGAGCAGCTCCGCTATGTCGGACCGCCCGGGTCTGCCCCACTGCCGCAGCAGTTCCCGCAGGGCCCTGCGCGTCTCGGGGACCGCCTTCAGGTCCGCGTGTCCGAGTCTGCGCCGGAGCCGGGACGGCTCCGCCTCTTCCGCGCGGCCGTGGGCCGCCTCCTGAGCCGTGGTGATCGAGGGAACCCCGACCGCCGTGGACCCGCCCCCTCGTGCCTGCCTCTTCATGTCCCCCGCCCGCGTGCCGAGTCCGGTCCCCTCCTGGTCGAACACGTTCACGGGATCCATGCCCGATCGGGCAGACGGCAGTCATGCCGTCCGCCTCACGGTGGGGCATCCGGCCGCGGGGGCAGGGATTTCGGACACGGGACGACGCCGGAGGCGGCGATGTCCGGGCCGCCGCGGAGACCGCCGCCGGCCCGGGGCGGCGGCCGCCCCGGGGACCGAGCGGACGGGCGGGCGCCGGAGGACACCGGAACGTCTCCCGGCCGGATCCCCGCCGCCGCCCGCCACCGGCCTCCCACGGCCGTCGAAACTGGCCGGAATCCATCGCCAGCAGCGGCGGCGGCCGGGCGGAGTCAGGGGCGCGGGATGTTGCGGAGGTTGGAGCGGGCCATCTGGACCATGCGGCCCACACCCCCGTCCAGCACCATCTTCGACGCCGACAGGGCGAAGCCGGTCACCATCTCGGCGCTGATCTTGGGCGGGATGGACAGCGCGTTGGGGTCCGTGACGACGTCGACGAGGGCGGGTCCCTTGTGCCGGAAAGCGTCCTTCAGGGCGCCCGCGAGCTCCTTGGGCTTCTCCACGCGCACACCGTGGGCGCCGCAGGCGCGGGCGACGGCCGCGAAGTCGGGGTTCTTGGCGGTGGTGCCGTAGGCGGGCAGCCCGGCGACCAGCATCTCCAACTCCACCATGCCCAGCGAGGAGTTGTTGAACAGGACCACCTTCACCGGCAGGTCGTACTGCACCAGGGTCAGGAAGTCTCCCATCAGCATGGAGAATCCGCCGTCCCCCGACATCGACACCACCTGCCGGCCGCGGTCGGTGAACTGGGCCCCGATCGCCATCGGCAGCGCGTTCGCCATCGAGCCGTGGGTGAAGGAACCGATGACGCGGCGGCGGCCGTTGGGCGAGATGTAGCGGGCGGCCCAGACGTTGCACATGCCGGTGTCCACGGTGAACACCGCGTCCTGGTCGGCCACTTCGTCCAGGACGGCGGCCACGTACTCGGGGTGTACGGGCACGTGCCGGTCGACCTTGCGGGTGTAGGCGTTCACCACGCCTTCCAGCGCGTCCGCGTGCTTCTTCAGCATCCGGTCCAGGAAGCGGCGGTCGGTCTTCTCCCGCACCCGCGGGAGAAGACAGCGCAGCGTCTCCCGGACGTCGCCCCACACCGCGAGGTCCAGCTTCGAGCGCCGGCCGAGGTGTTCGGGCCGGACATCGATCTGGGCGATCCGCACGTCGTCGGGCAGGAAGGCGTTGTACGGGAAGTCGGTGCCGAGCAGGATCAGCAGATCGCACTCGTGGGTGGCCTCGTAGGCGGCGCCGTAGCCGAGCAGGCCGCTCATGCCGACGTCGTACGGGTTGTCGTACTGGATCCACTCCTTGCCGCGCAGCGCGTGCCCGACCGGGGACTTGATCTTCCCGGCGAACTCCATGACCTCGGCGTGCGCGCCCGCCGTGCCGCTGCCGCAGAAGAGGGTGACCTTCCCGGCCCGGTCGATCATGTCGACCAGCCGGTCGATCTCGGCGTCGCCGGGGCGGACCGAGGGCCGGGCGGTCACCAGGGCGGTCTCGGCGGCCTTCTCCGGGGCAGGCTCCGCGGCTACGTCGCCGGGCAGGGTGACGACGCTGACGCCGGACCGGCCGACCGCGTTCTGGATGGCGGTCTGCAGCAGGCGCGGCATCTGCCGGGGGTTGGAGACCATCTCGCTGTAGTGGCTGCACTCGCGGAACAGCTGCTCGGGGTGGGTCTCCTGGAAGTAGCCCAGGCCGATCTCGCTGGAGGGGATGTGCGAGGCGAGGGCGAGGACCGGGGCCATGGAGCGGTGGGCGTCGTAGAGGCCGTTGATGAGGTGGAGGTTCCCGGGGCCGCAGGAGCCGGCGCAGGCGGTCAGCCTTCCGGTGATCTGGGCCTCCGCTCCGGCGGCGAAGGCGGCGGTCTCCTCGTGGCGGACGTGCACCCAGTCGATGGCGGCGTTGCGGCGCACCGCGTCGACGACCGGGTTGAGGCTGTCGCCGACGACTCCGTAGAGGCGTTGCACACCGGCGCGGACGAGGATGTCGACGAACTGTTCGGCAACGTTCTGCTTGGCCATGGCGCTCTCGTGCCCCTTCGCTCTCCGACGATCCCCGCGTCCATGAATGCACAGCCGGGGCGCTCACGCCTCCCAGACGGCCGCCGCCGTGCGGTCGTCGGCGTAGCCCTTGACCCTGACCTGGGTGTCGGCGAGGAAGGCGGCGAGACCGGGCGGGCTGGACCCGGCCCACCGGCCGGTGAGGTAGCGGCACAGGTCGGGTTCGCCGCGCAGCGGCTCCGCGAGTCCGTCGGTGCACATCAGGAGCGTGTCACCGGGGCGGGCGAGGGAGGCGCGGAAGCGGAAGGGTTCGCGGGGCGGCTGCGGGGCGGGCTCGTACGGGTTCGGCGGGGTGGGGATGCCGAGGTCCATGGTGAGCCGGTCGCCCTCGGGCGTCTCGGCTGGCGACGAGCCGAAGCCGACGACCGGTTCGCCGCTGACCTCCGCGACGCGCGGCTCGAGGTCCTGCCACTCGCCCTCCCGGAGCCGGAACAGGCCGCCCGCGCCGACGCCGAAGAACACGCGGATACGGCAGTCGGGGTCGGCGGGCAGCAGCAGACAGCGCAGGGTGGCCGAGTACGCGTCCGGTTCGACGCCCTGTTCGGCGGCGCCGGCCCGGAGCTTGCCGAGGCTGCGGTCGGTGAGACGGTGCAGGCCGGACTTCAGGTCACCGCGCCGGGCGGCCCGGATGTCCTGGGAGAGGCGCGCGTGACTGCGGCCGACGGCGCGGGCGATCCAGCGGCAGGCCTCGGCGGCCGCCCGGTGCGCCTCCGGGGCCGCGCGGACGCCGGTCGCCATCGCGACCAGGACCAGGGCCTCGGCTCCGGTGCCGAAACGGGCGGTGAGCAGGGCGTCGCGGCGCGGCTCGCCCCGGTAGCGCGCGGAGTCGCCGCGCAGCGAGACCGCGCGCAGGGTGCAGACGCCGTACCGCGCGCCGTCCAGCACGGTGTCCGGTACCAGGGCGTCCGGTTCGTCGGGGTCGGCGGCCGGCAGGGCGGTCGGCTCGGGGTCGTAGGTGGGCGGGCCGGAACCGATGTGGTCGACGGGGTGCGGGGGGACGGCGAGTGCGGCCGGTGGGGCTCCCGGGGCCCGTGGGGGCGAGGGGGTCGGTGCCATCGGGGCGGCGGCCTGACCGGAGGAAAAGAAACCGGCCTCGGGGGCAGGGGCTCCGGGGGGTCCGGTTTCGGGGGCGCGGGGATCCGTCTCGGGGGCAGGGGAGCCGAACGTGCCCGCGCCGTGCGAAGTGGCGCGCTGCGGCGGCAACGCCGCCGGTCCGGGCGGCGCGGCGGGCGAGGGTTCCCGCCCGGCGCGCGGGTCCCCGGCCCCGGCGCCCGGTGGAGTCCCCGGCCTCGGGGGCAGCCCCGGCTTCGGCGGCGTCCCCGGCGGTGGGGGCGTCCCCGGCCGCGGAGGGGTCTCGGGCCGCGGGGGTGTTTCGGGCCGCGGGGGTGTTTCGGGCGCCCCGGTCCGCTGCGGGGGGACCTTGTCCCCGTCCCGGTCTCTTTCCCCGTCCCGGTCTCTTTCCCCGTCCCGGTCTCTTTCGCCGTCCCCGTCCCCGTCCGCGTCGTGCACGCCGGTGCCGCCCCCCACGGTGCCCGCCGCGGAGGCGAACCGGTCGTCCAGGGAGTCGCGCTCGGCCGCGGGGCCCGTGTCCTGGGTCGATTCCTCGTACAACTGCCGCCACCAGTCGTCCTCGTGACCGGTGGGCCTTCCCCCCTGCTGGCTCATGCCCTCAATTGTCCACCGCACCGGCCCCGGGAAAACGGGGCATCGGGAAAATCCGCCTCCCCGGCGCCGGCCTGCCGCGCCGCCGCGGCAACGGGAGCCCGGTCAGGGCGCCAGCCCGGCGGCTCGCAGGTGCTGCACGGCGTAGGAGCGCCAGGGACGCCAACTGTCGGGGACGTCCAGGCCCGGCGGGGCCACGTCGGGGTCGCCCAGGGCACGGGTGCGGACCACGGCGACCGTGCGGGCGTCCATGGCGGGCAGGGCGAGCAGCACCGCCTGCGCCTCGTCGCGGTCGGCGCCCGCGTCCAGGTGTACGGCGCCGTCGGCGAGGGCGGCGGCGAGGGCGCCCAGGGTGCCGTGCGGCTCGGCCTCCGCGAGGACGGCCGGTTCGGGGAAGAGGTGGGTGAGGCTGCCGCTGGGCGCGTCCAGTGCCTTGCCGTACCGCCGCACCAGGTGCGCGGCCGCCGTCCGCCCCACCAGGGCCCGTACCGCGAGCTCCTCCGGGTCGGCGGCGCCGGGCGACCTGAGCCCCGGGCGGGCGGCGACCAGCGGGGCGAGCCGCTCGTCGGCGCCGAGCCGCTCGTCGACGGCGTACGGGTCGGCGTCCAGGTCGAACAGGCGCCGCAGCCGCTGCACGGCGGTGGTCAGGTCGCGGGGGTCGGTGAGGTGCAGGCGGGCGTCCAGCCAGCCGCCCGGATGGGCGGCCGAGCCGGACACCGGGCCGCCGGCCCGTTCGTCGACCGCGGCGATGCCGGTGCCGTGCGGGAGGCGGAGGGTACGGCGGTACGTGCGCCGCCCCGGCGTCCCGCTCACCTCCTCGACACCGGGCACGGCCTCGCGCTCCAGCAGGTCGAAGACGGCGCCGGACCGGTACGGGCCCCGGTGGGCGAGCCGCAGCGGTATCGCGCCCGCCAGGACGGCCGCGCGCCGCGCGGTCCGGCCGCCGCGCGGCGACGCCTCCCGCAGCCCGCTCGGCGTCGAGGCGTACACGGCGCGCATCGTGTCGTTGAACTGCCGCACACTGGCGAAGCCGGAGGCGAACGCTATCTCGGTGACCGGCAGGCCGGTGGTCTGCAGCAGCAAGCGCGCGGTGTGCGCCCGCTGGGCGCGGGCGAGGGCGACGGGCCCGGCGCCGAGTTCGGCGGTGAGCTGCCGCTGCACCTGCCGGGCGCTGTAGCCGAGCCGGGCGGCGAGACCGGCGACGCCCTCCCGGTCGACGACGCCGTCGCCGATCAGCCGCATGGCGCGGCCCACCACGTCGGCGCGCGCGTTCCAGTCGGCCGAGCCGGGCACGGCGTCCGGCCGGCACCGGCGGCAGGCCCGGAACCCCGAGCGCTGCGCGGCGGCGGCCGTCGCGAAGAACCGGACGTTGCACCGCTTCGGGGTCACCGCCGGGCAGCTGGGCCGGCAGTAGATGCCGGTGGTCTCGACGGCGAAGAAGAACTCCCCGTCGAACCGGGCGTCCCGGCTGCGCACCGCCTCGTACCTGGCGTCCTCGTCCGTCATGATGTCCAGTCTCGGCGCCTTCGGTACCGCACGGCCAGCGGAAATCGGACGTCACGCTTCACTGCTCTGGTCCTCCCTGCTCTGATCTTCCCTGCTCTCGTCTTCGGTGCTCTCGTCTTCAGTGCCCCGGTCGCGGGTCCGCGGTGGCGGCGGGCAGTTCCACGGTGACGCGGATCCCGCCGGCGGGGCGCGGGGCGATGGTGAGCGTTCCGTCGTGGGCGTGGGTGATGGTCTTGACGATCGCCAGGCCGAGGCCGACGCCCGCGTGGTCGGTGCGCACGCGCTCGGTGCCGCGCCGGAACGGTTCGGTGAGGGTCGAGGTGAGCTGTGGGGCGAGCTTCTCCCCGGTGTTCTCGACGGTGAGCACCACGGTGCCCGGGCCGAGGCCGGTGTTCACCCGCACGGCGCCCTGTCCAGGCAGGTTGTGGACGATCGCGTTGTGCACGAGGTTCATGGTGAGCTGCAGCAGCAGCGCCCGCGATCCGGCCGTGGGGGCGATGTCGCCGCAGGTCTCGACGGTGACGCCGTGCTTCTCCGCGAGGGGCAGGAGCGTCTCGGCGGCTTCTTCCGCCATGAGGGACAGGTCGACCCGTTCACGGGTGAAGGACCGCTGCTCGGCGCGGCTGATCAGGAGCAGCGCCTCGGTGAGGTCGATCGCCCGGGTGTTGACCGCGTGGAGGCGGTCGAGGAGTTCGCCGGTGTCGTGGTCCGGGTCCGTGCGGGCCACGTCGAGGAGTGCCTTCGAGACGGCCAGCGGGGTGCGCAGTTCGTGGGAGGCGTTGGCCGCGAACCTCCGCTGTTCGGCGACGTGTGCTTCGAGTCGCGCGAGCATCGCGTCGAAGGCGTCGGCGAGTTCGCGGAACTCGTCCTTGCGGCCGGGCAGTCGGATCCGGTGCGAGAGGGATCCGGTCGCGGCGGTGCGGGTGGCGTCCGTGATGCGGGTCAGCGGGGCGAGCATGCGGCCGGCCAGGATCCACCCTCCGAGGAGACCGAAGAGCAGCAGGAACGCCAGTACGGCGGCTGCCCTCGGGGCGAAGACGTCCAGCAGGACCGACCGGATGGGGAAGACGCCGTTCGTCAGTTCGTCGTCGCCGGGGTTGATCAGCATCGCGCGGTCGGGGACGTGGCGCAGGAGGAACGCCCACACCGCCGCCAGCAGCAGCACGCCGGCGAGCACGAGGAACCCTGCGTAGCTGAGGGTGAGTCTGAGGCGGACGCTCGGTCCGGGCGTCCTATCCACGGTCTCGTCCCCCGTCTACGGGCTCAGGCTGGGCGTCGATGCGGTACCCGACGCCCGGCACGGTGGCGATGACCCAGGGTTCGCCGAGCCGCTTGCGCAGGGCCGAGACGGTGATGCGTACCGCGTTGGTGAAGGGGTCGGCGTTCTCGTCCCACGCGCGTTCCAGGAGTTCTTCGGCGCCGACGACACCGCCCTCGGCGCCGACGAGGACTTCGAGCACCGCGAACTGCTTCCTGGTCAGCGCGACGTAGCGGCCGTCCCGGTGGACCTCTCGGCGGAACGGGTCCAGCCGCAGGCCCGCGATCTCCCGCACGGGAGGCCTGTGGTGGGCACGTCTGCGGTCGAGGGCCCTGAGCCTGAGCGCGAGTTCCTGGAGTTGGAAGGGTTTCGTGAGGTAGTCGTCGGCGCCGAGCCCGAACCCGGAGGCCTTGTCGTCGATCCGGTCGGCCGCGGTGAGCATGAGGATCGGCATGCCGCTGCCGGAGGCGACGATGCGTGCGGCGATCTCGTCGCCGGACGGTCCGGGGATGTCGCGGTCGAGGACGGCTATGTCGTAGGCGTTGACGCTCAGCAGTTCCAGGGCGGTGTCGCCGTCCCCCGCGATGTCGGCGGCGATCGCTTCCAGGCGCAGGCCGTCGCGAACGGCTTCCGCCAGATACGGCTCGTCCTCGACGATCAGCACACGCATGCCGTCGAGGCTACGAGCCGCCGCGTATCGGCGGCATATCGAAAACCCCATACGCGCCGGCAACACCGGGCTGCCTTGACTGGCGGCATGACGCGAAACCCGTCACCGGCCCGCCCGGCGACCCGCCGCCCCCTCCGCCCTTCCACGACGTACCGGAACCGGCCGTCCTGGCGCGCCCGCGTCCGCCGGGCGGTCGGCGGAGTCCTCCGGCCGGGGCCCTGGAAACGCGGCCCGGTGTTCGCCGCGGCGGCGCTGCTGCTGGGTCTGATCCTGCTGCTGCACGCGGAGATCCCGAACCGGATCGGGGGTCTCGGCAGCCTGGTGGAGACCTTCCTGCCGTGGTTCGGCCTGATGGTCCCGGTGCTGCTGGCCGGGGCGCTGTGGCGCCGCTCCGCCTCCGCGGTGGCCGCGCTGCTGCTGCCGGCCGTCGTCTGGTTCGACCTCTTCGGCGGGCTGCTCGGCGACAAGTCCCGCCCGGGCGGCGACCTCACCGTGGTCAGTCACAACGTCGGCGCCGACAACCCCGACCCGGCCGGCACCGCCCGCGACCTGGCCGCCTCCGGCGCGGACGTGCTGGCGCTGGAGGAACTGACCCCGCGGGCCCGGGGCACCTACGAGCGGGAGCTGGCGAAGACGTACCCGTACCACACGGTGCAGGGCACGGTCGGGCTGTGGAGCAGGCTGCCGCTGTCGGACACCCGGCCGGTCGACGCCGGGATGGACTACGGACCGCTCGCGGCCACCAAACCGGCCGACGTCAAGCCGGCCGACAACCGGGCGCTGCGCACCACCGTGGCCACGGGCCGGGGGCCGCTGGCGATCTACGTGGCCCACCTGGGGTCCGTACGGGTGAATCCCCGGTCGGGTTTCGCGACGGCCCAGCGGGACCGGGGCGCGCGGGCGCTAGGCGAGGCCCTCGCGGCCGAGCGGAACGGGCGGGTGGTCCTGCTCGGCGACCTGAACGGCACCCTGGACGACCGCGCGTTCGCCGACCTCACCGCACGGATGCGCTCGGCCCAGGACGCGGCCGGGGACGGCTTCGGCTTCACCTGGCCGGCGAAGTTCCCGGTGGCGCGGATCGACGAGATCCTGGTCCGCGGCGTTGCGGCGGACAGCTCGCGGGTGATGCCGACCACCGGCAGCGACCACTTGCCGGTGGCGGCCCGAATCAGCTGGTGAACCGCGCATCCTGCCGGACGGCAGGCAGCCCGGGGGCAACGGGCGCGGCCGGCGGTGAGGGCGGTCGCGCCCGGCGGTGAGGGCGCGGCCCCACCACCGGACTCGCGCCCTCACCACCGAAGTCGCGGCCCCACCACCGAAGTCGCGGCCCCACCACCGGAGCCGCGGCCTCACCTCACCGCCGGTTTCCCCGCTTCGCCTCCATCGCCGCCCTCCCCTCGGCGCCCCGGCGCTTCCACTCCCGGCGCAGTTCGGCGCGGACGCGGGCGTCGGTCTTGGCCACGATCCGCTGGTTCTCCCGCATCAGCTTGCGGTAGCTGTCCAGCCGCCGGGCGGGAAGCTCACCGCTGTCCACGGCGGAGCGCACCGCGCAGCCCGGTTCGGCCTCGTGCGCGCAGTCGTGGAAGCGGCACCGTGCGGCGAGTTCCTCGATCTCGGTGAAGACCTGCCCGACCCCGCCGCCGGCGTCCCAGAGCCCGACGCCCCGAAGCCCCGGGGTGTCGATGAGGACGCCGCCGCCGGGCAGCGCGAGCAGGTTGCGGGTGGTGGTGGTGTGCCGTCCCTTGCCGTCGACGTCCCGGGTGGCGCGCACCTCCATCACGTCGGCGCCGAGGAGCGCGTTGGCGAGGGTGGACTTGCCGGCGCCGGACTGGCCGAGCAGCACGGAGGTGCCGCCGGAGACGGTGGCGACGAGGACGTCGAGGCCGTCCCCGTCCAGGGCGCTGACCGCCAGCACGGGCACGCCGGGCGCCGACAGTTCCACGTCCTGCACGAGGTGGGCGCGGGTGACCGGGTCGGGCACCAGGTCGGCCTTGGTCAGCACGACCAGCGGCTGCGCCCCGGACTCCCAGGCCAGGGCGAGGAACCGCTCGATGCGGCCGAGGTCGAGCTCGACGGCGAGCGACACGGCGACGATGGCGTGGTCGACGTTGGCGGCGAGGATCTGTCCCTCGGACCGCTTGGAGGAGGTGGAGCGCACGAACGCGGTGCGGCGCGGCAGGTACGTCCGCACGTAGCGCGGGTCGCCGGCGGGTTCCACGGCGACCCAGTCGCCGGTGCACACGACCCGCAGCGGGTCGTGCGGGGTGACGAAGGCGGTGTCGGCCCGCAGGACGCCGTCGGCGGTGACGACGTCGCACTGGCCGCGGTCGACGCGGATCACCCGGCCGGGCAGCAGTCCTTCGGTGTCGTACGGGGCGAACGCGGTCGCCCATGCCTCGTCCCAGCCGTAGGGAGCGAGCGCGGAGAAAACTGGAGAAGCGGAAGAAGCGGAGCGGGAAGTCAAGGGGGAACCCTTCACAGGGTGGCCCCGGCGAGGTGTCTGGTCGTCAGCCGGCGGCCACGGAGGTGGACGTGATGAGCTGGATGCGGGCAGCGCCCATCGCAGTGACAGTCATCGGTCAACACCTCCTCATCGCTCGTACGGTCGCCCCCGAGGGCGGACCACGCGGACCACTCGGCCAACAGCGCAGACGCTACAGCCCCTCACCGACCACCCGCCACCGGTTTTCCGCGGCTGTCCGAGCCGCCCTGCCGGACGGCGGGGCCCGGACCGTCGGCGGGGCCGGGCCGTCGGCGGGGCCGGACCGTCGGCGGCCGGGCCTCACCCGGCCGGCATGATGCGGTGCCGGCCGGCCGGTCCCCCGGCACCGCGAGTGGCTCAGGTGGAGCGCCCGGCCGGACCCGTACGTCAGCCGGCTTTCGCGCAGGCGTGTCCGTTGAGCTCGAAGTGGTACGGCGGAGAGTTCCTGCTCTGCCAGGAGGCGAGGAAGCCGAAGGTGAGGGTTCCCCCGGCGGGGACGGACCTGTTGTAGTCGGCGGCGGTGGCGGTGACGCGGGAGCCGTTCTGGGCGAAGCTCGCGTCCCACATCTGGCCGACCCTCTGGCCGTCCCGGAACGACCAGGCCACGCGCCAGCCGTCGAGGGCGTCCTCGGTGGTCACCGAGACGGTGGCCTGGAAGCCGTCGGGCCAGGAGTTCACCAGGTCGAAGGCGGCCGTGCAGGTCGCGTCCCCGCCGGACGGCGCGCCGCCGCCACCGGCCGTGGACTCGGAGGTGCCCTGCGGTTCCGGGTCCGGATTGTGGTCGCCGCCCGTCGGCGTCGCGGTCGCGGTCGCGGTCGCGGGCGCCAGGGTGGGCGCGGTGGCCGAGGCGGACGAACCGGCGCCGGGCGGCAGGGACGGGTTCGGGACCGCGACCGGCTGCCGGTCGGACGTGTCGGCGGTGGCGGCGTCGTCGTCCGCGCCGCCGAACGGCATCATCGACACGGCCAGCGCCACCAGCGACACCAGGACGGCCGCGGCGAGGAGCCCGTGGCGCACCAGGCGGGCCCGCTGCGCTCCGGGCCGCGGTTCGCGGTCCTCGCCGTCGGCCTGCTCCGGCCGCCCGGCGCCCAGGCGCACCTCGGCGGCGCGGCGGCGGCGCTCCAGGTAGGCCAGGCCGCCCCAGCCGATCACGCCGCCGGCCAGGGCGGCGGGCAGTTGCCCGCCGTGCGGGCGCAGGCAGGCGGCGGCCTCGGCGCACTCCACGCACGTGGCGAGGTGGCGCGAGAGGTCGGCGGGGATGTCGGCGGCGGGCGACCGGGTGACGGCGTCGAGGAGGCGGGCGTAGCTGCGGCAGCTCGCGTCCATCGGCGTGTCGAGGTGGTTGCGGTGGCAGCGGTCGCGGAACAGGCCGCGCACCTGGTCGAGTTCGCCGCCGACGGCGGCCGGGTCGAGGCCGAGCCGGCGGGCCACCACGGACCGGGGCAGCGCCTCCACCTCCGCCAGCCACAGCAGCGTGGCGTCCGCCTCCTGGAGGTCGCGCAGGCCGCGCAGGGCGAGCGGGCGCTGCAGCGGGGGGCCGTTGTAGCGGGCGGCCTTGTCGGAGTTGAGCCACAGCCGCAGGTCGGGGTCGAGGTCGTGGCCTCGTCCGGCGGCCTCCCAGGCCGCCGCGGTGGTGCGTACGGCGGTCAGCATCCGCGGGATGGCGGGCAGTCGGGACGGGCGGCGGCCGGTGCCTCGGGCGGCGCCGGCGTCGGCGGCGCGGGCCTCACCTGTACCGAGTGCGAACGCCTCCCTGGCCAGCTGCGTGGCAGCGGCGGATCCGGAGGTGCACAGATCGGCGTAGGAAAGCACCGCGTCCCAGCACTCCGAGAAGAGCGCGGCCTCAGCGGCGCCCTTCGGGGTCGGCAGGTCGAGCATGGGTCTCCTGCATCCACAAGCGAGGTCAACTCACCATACTGGCAACGGAGTTGGGGGGAACCTCGGGGCAGAGCAAGAGCTTTTCACGTTTTCCACACAACTGACAAGCGGTTGCTTGGCATCCGGTAACCGGTTGCCGGCGGTTGCCCGTCGAGGGCCCCCGCCGTCCGCCGCGACCGGGTCACACCTCCGCGGGTTCGTCCGCCGCTTCGTCCGCCGCCGCTTCGTCCGCCGGGAGGCTGTCCATGAAGGAGCTGACGGAGAAGACGGCACGGCCGGGTCCGGGCGGGCCGTAGCCGGGCGGGGAGGACAGGCCGAAGTCTTCCATGGTGGCGCGGTAGGCCTCAAGCAGGCGGATGTGGTACTCCAGCGGGGCGCCCTGCGGATTGGCCTTGCCGAGCGGGGTCGTGGGCTCCGGGCACCAGGTGGTGAAGCGGGGCGTGATGCCGTGCGACATGAAGAAGCGCAGGCCCTCGGTCGTGGACGCGATGGCCTCGTCGACCGTGGTGAAGCCGAAGGGCTCGGCCATCTCCACGCCCGCCACGAAGTTGGGGATGACGTTGCGCGCGCCGAAGACGTCGGCGGAGTCGAGGATCCTGCGGTGCCACTCGTCGCGGCCCACGTAGCGCTCCTTGCCGGGGCAGTACAGCTCGAACAGGCGGCGGTCCCACACCTCGAAGTTGGGGTGGTAGATCTGCACGCCGTAGTCCTTGAACCGCTGCACGTCCGGCTTCGGCAGCGCCTGCGCGACGACCTTGCCGATCCAGCGGCCCGGGAAGCGCTCCTCGATGGCCTTGGCGTAGTGGCCGTAGAAGTCGGCCTCGTCGCGCCCGGCGACGGTCTTGGTGATCGCACCGCCGGTGAGCGTGTAGGCGGTGGAGGCCTTCTGGGTGTCGTAGCGGTCGATGATCTCCAGCGCCTCCAGCACCTCCTCCACGTCCTTGACGCCGGTGTACGGGCGCCCGGCCGCCTTGTGCTGGCGCCAGTTGTGGTTGATGTCGCAGTACTGGCACTCCTCCTTGGCGCCGAAGTACTGGCAGACACGGAAGACGGTCAGGTAGATCAGGTAGCCCCACTGGATGGTGGGGGCGACCTCCATCACCGACTTCCCGCTCGCGAGGGTGTGCCGGTAGTACTCGGGCATGGGCGGCACGCCCACGTCGGAGATCCGCCTGCCGTCGAGGTAGAGCCCGAGCACGCCCTCCTCGTCGGCGGCGACGCGGTACGGCGAGGACGGGTTGACGCGCACGGAGACGACGGTGCGGCGCAGGCCGTACGGGCCGCCGGTGAGGATGATCTCCTCCGGCGGGCGGCGGAGCGCGGCCTCGCCGAGTTCGGGCAGGGTGCCGTGGTCGAAGGAGAAGATGAAGTACGACTTCGGCTTGACCTCGCCGCCCTCGTTGTCGCTGAGCGCGGACGGGTCGAAGGCGACACCGCCGCGCAGCAGGTCCTCCTTGAAGACGGCTTCCCGCGGCACGTGCGGGAACCGCTCCATCAGATCCTCGACCAGCGCGGTACGGCTGCCCATCCCGACTCTCCTCAACGCTCGGACATACGACTCCTCACGGTAGCCCCCGTCTCGGGGTCAGCCGTGCCGGGTCCCCCCGCGCCGTACGACGTGCGCGGGCGGGGCGATGTCCGGGGGCAGCAGCGGGTCGGCCACGGGGGCGCCCCACATCGAGGTCAGCGGCAGGGTGCCGGCCCACAGGCCGAGCCCCGCGTCGGGTCCGTCGCCGTCGTCGGGGGCGCCGGCGCGGATCTTGACGGAAGCCTGTTCGAGGCTGAGGGCGAGCAGGACGGTCGCGGCGAGTTCCTTGCGGCTGGGCTGCCGGGCGTACGCCCACTGCCCCGGCGCCGAGTGCTCGGTGAGCCGGCGCAGGCCCTCGAGTTTCTCGTCGGGGTCGGTGACCTTGCGGGGGATGCCGTGGATCATCGCGCTGCGGTAGTTGACGCCGTGCTCGAAGACGGACCGGGCGAGGACCAGCCCGTCGACGTGCGTGACGGTGACGCAGACCGGGGTGTCGCCGGCGAGGCTGCGGCTGGCCACGGAGCCGTGGACGTAGAGCTCCCGTTCGTCCCGCCCGTACACGGTCGGCACGACCATCGGCCGCCCGTCCACCACCACTCCGAGATGGCAGACGAACCCGGCGTCCAGGATCGCCTCCAGGTCGGCCCGCTTCCGGCTCCCCTGCTCGCGCAGGCGGCGGTGCCGGGTCACATCGGTCTCGGGAAGGACGGCGGGCAACTGCGTGGACGTCATGCGCCGCAGACTACCGATTCCGTACGAGACTGACCATCATCAAGTCGATAGCATCGCCAGGACTTGCCCAGCACAACGAAATCCGCATCAACACCACGGCCGCCGACGCGTGCCGCAGCGCCTCGGATCCCGGCTCCGCGCCTCCGTGGACCGGACGCCGCCCCTCACGCCTCCCGCTCCAGCGTCGTCGGGTCCACCGCGTGCGCCAAGCCCCGGCCCGCCACCAGGCGCTCGGCCTCCGCGGCCACCGACGCGCCGAGGCGGGCCAGCTCGTTGCCCTGGGAACCCGCGAGGTGCGGGGTGACGAAGGCGCCCGGCAGGTCGAGCAGGGGGGAGTCCGCGGGCAGCGGCTCGGGGTCGGTGACGTCGAGGATCGCGGTGAGGCGGCCGGCGCGCAGTTCACCGGCGAGGGCGTCGTGGTCGACGAGGGCTCCGCGCGCGGTGTTGATCAGCACCGCCCCGTCCGGCATCAGGGCCAGCTCACGGCGGCCGATCATCCGGTGCGTCTCGGGGGTGGCGGGGGCGTGCAGCGTGACGGTCCGCGAGGTGCGCAGCAACTCGTCGAGCGGCAGCAGCGGGACGCCGAGCGCGGCGGCGCCGGCCTCGTCCACGTAGGGGTCGGTGAGGCTCACCCGCAGGTCGAAGGGGCGCAGCAGTTCGATGACGCGACGGCCGGTCCGGGAGGCGCCGATCACGCCGACGCGGCGGCCGTTGTTGCCGATGCCGGGGACGAGGCCCCAGCCGGGCGAGGCACGCTCGGCGCGCAGGCGCTCGCGCCGGGCGAAGACGTCCTTGCCGGCCAGCAGGATCACGGCGAGGGTGTACTCGGCGACCGGCACGGCGTTGACGTCGGCCGCCGAGGAGACCGCGACGCCGCGCCGCCAGAGCTCGGGGGTGACGAAGCCCTTGACCGAGCCGGCCGTGTGCAGCACCGCGCGCAGCCTCGGGGCGGCGTCGAGGACGGCCGCGTCCAGCCGGGGGCAGCCCCACCCGGTGACGAGGATCTCGGCGCGGGCGAGTGCCTCGCGGACGCCCGGCGCGGTGAGGTCCTCGGCCACCACGCCGGGGTCGATGTCGACGCTCGCCCGCAGCCGGGCCAGCACCTCGGCGGGGAAGACCTGGGGAACGTTCACGGCGGTCATGGCGAACAGGGCGTGCGGACGCTCGGGCAAGGCGAGTGACCTTCCGGTGGGGAAACCGCTTCCCACGGTAGGTGGCGGCGGATGAGAGGGTCAACGCACACGCACTTCCGCGGGAGGGACGGCAGGGATGTCGGAGACGGTCACCAACTGGGCGGGCAACATCACCTACACGGTCGGGGAGTTGCACCGGCCGCGCTCGCTCGACGCACTCAGGGCCCTGGTGGCCGGCAGCCGGAAGGTGCGGGTGCTCGGCAGCGGGCACTCCTTCAACCTGATCGCCGAGCCGGGCGCCGGGGGCGTCCTGCTGTCGGTCGCCGGCCTGCCGCCCGAGATCGACGTGGACCGGGCGGCCCGTACGGTGCGGGTCTCGGGCGGCGTCCGGTACGCCGAACTGGCGCGCGCGGTGCACGCCCACGGGCTGGCGCTGCCCAACATGGCGTCGCTGCCGCACATCTCGGTGGCCGGGTCGGTCGCCACCGGCACGCACGGCTCGGGGATCGCGGGCGGCTCGCTGGCGGCGCCGGTGCGCGAGGTGGAGCTGGTCACGGCGGACGGTTCGACGGTGCGGATCGCCCGCGGCGACGCCCGCTTCGGCGGCGCCGTGACCTCCCTCGGCGCCCTCGGCGTCGTCACCGCCCTCACCCTCGACCTGGAGCCGGCGTACCGGGTCGAGCAGTACGTCTTCACCGAACTGCCGCTGGTGGGGCTGGACTTCGGCGAGGTCGCGGCCTCGGCGTACAGCGTCAGCCTGTTCACCGACTGGCGGGAGCCCGGCTTCCGTCAGGTGTGGCTGAAGCGGCGCACCGACCGGCCGGCGTCCGCCTTCCCCTGGGCCGCGCCCGCCACCGAGCCGATGCACCCGGTGCCGGGCATGCCCGCGGCCAACTGCACCGAGCAGTTCGGGGTGCCGGGGCCGTGGCACGAGCGGCTGCCGCACTTCCGGGCCGAGTTCACCCCGAGCAGCGGGGACGAGCTGCAGTCCGAGTACCTGCTGCCGCTGCCGCACGCCCTCGACGCGCTGCACGCGCTCGACGCCGTCCGGGCCCATGTCGCCCCCGTCCTGCAGACGTGCGAGGTGCGCACGGTGGCCGCCGACGCGCAGTGGCTCAGCCCGGCGCACGGACGTGACTCGGTCGCGCTGCACTTCACCTGGGTGGCGGACACCGCGGCGGTACTGCCGGCCGTGCGGCGGGTGGAGGAGGCGCTGGACGCCTTCGGCGCGCGGCCGCACTGGGGCAAGCTGTTCACCGTCCCGGCGCCCGCCCTGCGCGCGAGGTACCCGCGGCTGCCCGACTTCCGGGACCTGGCGACCGCCCTCGACCCCGGCGGCAAGTTCGCCAACGCCTTCGTGCAGGATGTGCTGAGCCTCTGAGACCCTCCGGCCCTGCACCGTCCGGCCTGGGGCGCACCCGGCCGGGCCTGCGCGGGACCGCGCCGGGCCACAGCTGAGCCGGATCGGCCCCGCACTTTCTTCAGCCCCTTCCCTAACCCTTGTCGAAGGTCTCCCGGCAGGAGCTGGCGGCCGCCACCGGGCTCAGCCGCAACTGCCCGAGCCGCCCGCGGAGGCGGCCGGCGGCGCGGAGACGCGGTGGACGGTGCGGGCGCTGCTGGCCGCCGGCACCGCGTGGGCGCCCCGGGGGCACGAGGTGGCGTGGGGCCAGGTACCGGTGGCGGCGCGTCCGGCGCCGTCCGTCGCGGCCACCGCCCGCCCCGTCCTCGCCGAGCGGCTGATCACGCTCGGTCCGGCCTCCTTCGGCGCCCGCACCGGCGCGCTGCGGGCCGTCGGCGGCGTCCAGGTCACCGGCCTGCGGCTCGAACGTCTGGCGGGCGCCCACCGACAACGACGACGGCGCCTCCTGGCAGAGCGACGTCCGGTTCGGGCCGCTGTGGCGCGAGTTCGGCCTGCGCCGCATGCGGCACCGGCTGGACGCCGTGGAGCCGGGCGACGACGCGCTCACCGTGCGGACCCGGGTGGCGCCGGCCGCCTGGGAGGTGGGCCTGGACGCCGTGTACCGCTGGACGTCCGACGGCAGCCGGCTGCGGCTGACGGTTTCGGTGACCCCCGAGGGGGACTGGACGGTGCCGCTGCCGCGGCTGGGCATCCGCTTCGGCCTGGCCGAGGCGGACTCGGTGACGTGGCACGGCGGCGGCCCCGGCGAGGCGTACCCCGACACCAGGCCGGCGTCCCGCCTGGGCCGTTGGACGTCCACGGTCGACGACCTGCAGACGCCGTACGTCCGGCCCGCCCGCAGGAGAACGGCGCCCGCGCCGACGTCCGCTGGGCCCGGCTCGGCGGCCTGCGCGTCGACGGCGACCCGGAGTTCTCCTTCACACCGCCCGGCGCTGGACGACCGAGCAGCTGGACGCGGCCCGGCACCTGAGCGACCTCACCCCGGGCGACACCGTGTGGGTCAACCTCGACCACCGCCAGCACGGCATCGGCTCCCAGTCCTGCGGTCCCGGCCCGTTGCCGCGGTACTTCCTGCACCCCGAGCCGACGGAGTTCTCGTTCGTCTTCTCGCAGGCCGACTGACCCGGACGCCCTCGGCACCGCCGCGGCCGGCCGGCCGCGGCGGTGTCCCGTACCGCTCAGCCGCGCAGGGTCGTCAGCCAGGCGGTCAGCAGGTCGTTGACCTGTTCGGGGCGTTCCTGCTGGATCCAGTGGCCGCAGCCGTCGAGGATGTGCGAGGACACCAGGCCGGGCAGGGTGGTGGGGTACGCGTCGATCGCCTCGGCCAGCCAGGTGGTGGAGGCGTCCAGTGCTCCGCCGACGAAGAGGGACGGCTGGGTGAGGGGCTTGCCGTGGAAGTCGGCGAGGTCCTCCCAGTCCCGGTCCATGTTCCGGTAGCGGTTGAGCGCGCCGCGCATACCGGTCCGCTCGAACTCCCCCGCGTAGAAGTCGAGTCCGTGCTCGCCGAGCCAGGCGGGCAGCCGGCCGGCGGGGAACCGGTCGCGCAGCCTCCCCCCGCGGCTGACGAAGTGCGGGTCCGGGGCACCGGGTGCGGGCATGGTGTCGCCGGAGAAGGCGGCGTAGAAGCCGGCCAGCCAGCCGCGGACGTCGGGTTCGATCTCGGCCTCCGCCCGGCCGGGCTCCTGGAAGTAGGAGACGTACAGCTCCTCGTCCCCGCCCATCCGGGCGAAGACCTCGCTGGGCCGCGGACCGCCGGGTGGCGTGTAGGGGACGCTGAGCAGTGCGACCGCGCGGAAGACGTCCGGTCCGAGGAGGGCGGAGTGCGCGGCGATGCCCGCCCCCCAGTCGTGCCCGACGATCACCGCGGTCTCCTCGCCGAGCGACCGCACCACGGCGACGCTGTCCTCGACCAGGTCGAGCATCCGGTACGCGGCCACCTCCTCCGGCCCGGAGGAACGCCCGTAGCCGCGGACGTCGACGGCGACCGCGCGGTGGCCGGCCGCGGCCAGCACCGGCAGCTGGTGGCGCCAGGAGTACCAGGACTCGGGGAACCCGTGCACCAGCAGCACCAGCGGCCCGGTGCCCTGCTCCACCAGGTGGATCCGGCCGGCGGGCGAGGGGACCAGACGATGGGTGGGACCCGTGGCCCGGGCGGACTGCGGCATGGCTCCTCCGTGCTGTCGATTCCGTACCGTCGATCCGGCTGCGGGTGTCGGGTGCGCATGACGATCCTTCGGCAGGAACGCGGGCCGCCGCGAGGGCTGTTGCCGGTTCGGCAAAATCCCGGAGCCCGGATCCTGGAGCCAGATCCCGGAGCCGGATCCCGGAGCCCGGATCCCGGAGCCCGGATCCCGAAGCCGGATCCCGCAGGCCAGGCGCCGCCTGCGTGCACTAGGGTTCGGCCTAGGAACCCTAGGTTCATTCCGGAGGTCGCCCATGGCCCGCGCTGGACTCACCGCCGAGCGGCTCGTCGCCGCGGCCGCCGACCTCGCGGACGAGGCCGGGTTCGAGAACGTGACCCTGTCCGCGCTGGCCCGGCACTTCGGGGTCAAGGACGCGAGCCTGTACTCGCACGTGCGGAACCTCCAGGACCTGCGCACCCGCCTGGCGTTCTACGCCGGGGCGGAGATGGTCGACCGGATCGCCGCGGCCGTCGCGGGCCGGGCCGGCAAGGACGCGCTGGCGGCCTTCGCGGGCGCCTACCGCGCGTACGCCCTGGAGCGGCCGGGCCGTTACGCCGCCACCCAGATACGGATCGACCAGGCCCTCGTCGCCGCCTCCCCCGTCCTGGCCCGCACCGCCGAGATCACCTACGGCATGCTCCGCGCCTACGGGCTGGAGGAACCCGACCTCACCGACGCGGTCCGCCTGCTGCGCAGCACCTTCCACGGCTACTGCGCCCTGGAGGCCTCCGGGGGCTTCGGCGCCCCGCGCGACGTGCGCAGGTCCTGGGACAGGGCCGTCGACGCACTGCACGTACTGCTGGAGAACTGGCCGCGAGGGGACGAGGACCCGGGCTGAAGTCCACCACGACGACGAAGGCGGCCCCCTGGCCGGCGGTGACGCCGGGCAGGGGGCCGTTGACGCGATCGGGCTGTGGCGGCCGGCCTGCGTCAGCCGTCGTTCTCCGCCGACGGGATGAACGCGTCCGGCACGTTCCGCGGAGCGTAGATCTTCTTCTCACCGGGGTAGGGCTTCGTCCAGTCGTACCGCTCGTACCAGGCCGGGCTTCGAGCCCGCCGGGTCGAGGCCGGTGGACGGTTCGTCGAGGACGAGCCGCCGGGGCTCGGTCAGCAGGGCGGCGGCGAGTCGAGCCGCTGGCGCATGCCGAGCGAGAAGCCGCGGGTACGGTCGTCGGCTACACCGGTGAGGCCGACCTCGTCGAGTACGTCGTCGATCGCCGCCGAACGCGTGTCGTGGCCGCGGAGTGCGGCCAGCGCGGCGAGGTTCTGCCCGGGGTGAGCGAGGGGTGGAGAGCGGGACCGTCCACGAAGCCGGCGACGCCGTCGGGGGCGTCGAGTGCCCGCCCGGCGGGCGTGCCCAGCACCTCCAGGCGACCGCTGTCGGCGACCGAGAGCCCCAGCAGGGACGAGCAGGGTCGTCTTCCCGGCGCCGTTCGGCCCGACCAGGCCGTGATTCCGCCCCTGCGCCACGTGCAGGTCGATGCGGTCGAGCGCGATGACGTCACCGAAACTCCTGGTGACGTCGTGAGCCCGGATCGCGAGGAGTTCTTCCATGGGTCCCTTAGTCCATCTCCATGGTTCGTCGGTCCCTCGCCGGTGATGAGTCCCAACTGGCGTGATACCCACGAAAACGTCAACTCTGCCAAGCCTCACCACGCGGTGCTGTCTGACGCGGTGCTGACGCGCCGCTGTGTGACGGGTCGCCACGGCGTCCGGCCTGCGCGATGTCCGCGTACGACGGTGTCCGGCCCCGCGGGGTCCTGCCCGCGCGGATGTCAGCCACCGCGTCCAGGGCGGCGCCCAGCGCCCGCCGGTACAGCAGGGAGCCGAGGCTGACGCGGCGCACGCCGAGGTCGGCCAGGCGGGGGACGGCGGGACCGGCGGGCGAGTAGAGGACGTTGAGGGGCACGTTCAGGTGACGCACCAGGGCGGCGATCCGCCGGGGGTCGGTCAGGCCGGGCACGAACACGCCGTCGGCGCCCGCCTCCTGGTAGGCGTCGAGGCGGCGCAGGGTGTCCGTGCCGTCTCCCTCGCCGAGCCAGTGGGTGTCGGTGCGGGCGTTGACGAAGAGGCCCGGCGCGGCGGCCTTCACCGCGGCGATCTTCGCGGCGTGCCGCCGGACGGGGCCGAGACCGTCCTCCACGTTGATGCCGACGGCGCCGACGGCCGCCAGTTGCCGCGCGAACTCCCCCACGTCGTCGGGGTCGTCGCTGAAGCCGCCCTCGGCGTCGACCGACAGCAGGAACGGCTCACTGCCGAGGACGAGGGCGAGCCGGAGGGTCTCGTCGCGGGTGGCCGACGCGCCGTCGGGCAGTCCGGCGGCCGCGGCGACACCCAGGCTCGTCGTCGCGACGGCCGGGAAGCCCAGGGCGGCCAGCGCGACGGCCGAGGCGTGGTCCCAGGCGTTGGGCAGCAGCAGGGGCTCGTCGGCCCGGTGCAGGTCGGCGAACGCGGTCACGACAGGTCTCCGAGCGCGTCGGCGTAGTACGTGGATCCCGCGAGGTGCAGGGCCAGTTCGCGGAAGCTCCAGCCCTGCCCCGGCGAGTGGTCGAGTCGGTCGTCGCCGAGGGCGTCGAGGCGGTTGGCCCAGATGCGGGCGAGCCGGGTGAGCCGACTGCGGGCCTCGTCGAGATCCTGCCGGGTGAAGGGGGCGAGGTCCGCCTCGACCGTCATGGCGGACGCGTGCCAGTGGTCCGGCTGCGGCTCCTCGCCCGCCAGGCGGGCCTCCATCTCGGCCAGGTGGTCGACGAGGTGGTCGGCGACCCGGCGGATCGCCTTGTGCGGGGTGTACACACGGTCGTCGGCCGGTACCGGTCTGCCGTCCCAGTGCGTCCAGGTCGCGGCGAGGGCGAGAACGTGCTCGACCATCCCGACGACGGCCTGCGCGGGCGTTTCCTGCGCGCTGTCACTCATAACGCCACGCTAGGGGCCGGTCGTTTCGGCCCAGGCCGAAGCGTCGGTGCTGGGCCGAGCTCCGGCCTCCGGAAGGGGCCGGACACCGGCCTCCGGGGAAGGCAGGAGATGGTCCAGCGGAAGGCCGGCCGGCGTGTGCGGGCTGAGAGCACGGTCGTCGGGCGGCAGTTCCACGGGTTCTCCTTCGGCGTCGGCTCTGTTCCGCCGGCTTCCCACCGGCGGCTCATCGAGGATCTCTTCGGCGGCTCTTGCCCGGGGATCTCTTCCCCCCACCGGCCGGTCAGGCCTGGGGCGCCCCGGTTCCGGTCGGGACGCCCCAGGGTCTCAGCCCACCCGCACCAGCCGCTCGGGCACCAGGTGCCGGGCGACGAGTTCGTCGCGCACCAGGCCCGCGTACACGGTCGCGCCGTGCAGGGAGGTGTGGGTGTTGTCCTTCTTCTCGTCGCAGAGACAGATCGACTTGGAGCCTTCGACGCCGAGGGACTCCACCAGCGCCTTGGTCCTGGCCGTGAGGCCGACCAACGGTACGCCCTCCGCGGCCGCGACGGACCGGACGAAGGCGGGATGGTCCACGCCCGGCCCGTTGACCGGCAGCGCGGTGTCGTTGTTCAGGGTGCCGTCGTAGTTGGACCAGCGCCGCACGACGGGTGTCACCAGCACCGGTTCACCGCCCTTCTCCCGCACGCCCCCCACCAGCGTCTCCAGGTCGGCGCGGTAGGTCGCCTCGTCGGCCGTCTTGTCGTTGTGGACGAGCTGGATCGGAACCAGATCGCCGGGGCGGATCAACGGCTGTACGGTACCCCACAGTTGTGTGTTCCCCAGGTAACTGACAGTACTCTCATCGGAATCCGCTAAGACATCGTCACATTTGGGATGCTCGGCAGTCTGCGCTGTGTGGTGATGGTCGAGCGCATGGTTCCGGACGAGTTGTGGGAGTTGTTCCAGCGGGTGGTCCCACCTGCTCCGTCACGGCCGCAGGGCGGCGGCCGGCGCCGGTACGGGGATCGCGAGGTGCTGGCCGCGATCATCTTCGTGGCCACGACGGGCTGCACCTGGCGGCAGTTGCCGCCCGTCTTCGGCCCGTCGGGACCGACCGCGCACCGGCGTTCCACCGGCCGACCTCCAGCGGGTACCCCTCGGCTCCGTGCGATCCACCGGCCAGGACGATGTCGCCGGCCGCAGGTGTGCCGGTGCCCCCGGTCACGGCGTGGCCGGTGACCGACTGCAGGTCGTCGGCCAGGAGGTCGGCGGTGGTCTGCAGCGACGATGTCTTCACGATCACTCGTGAGGTGCCGGTGAAGTTGTAGCTGGCGGATCCGGCACCCCGCTGCTGGACGCCGGAACAGTGGCAGGCGGGGGGCCGCGGCGTGTGCCGTGGTGGGGACCACAGGCATGATCGCTCCACTGAGGCCGAACCGTGCGTCCCGGACGGGACACGGCGGGGAGGCCACGTCCGGGGTGCAGGTTCGAAGGCTGTGCACGTGCGGTGGGGAGGGGAGTGCGGCACCGCGCGGGAGAGGTGGTCCGCGGTTCCTGGGCATGGCGGGATCGCCCTTCGGCTCGGATGTCGGTGTGCGGTGTGCCGCGCCTGCGGGGCAGTGACGGCTGGTGCATGGCCCCGGTGCGACGGTGTCGTAGGCGAGCCGACGGCCTGCCGGGATCAGGCAGGGTCGACTGCCGTGCCCAGGAGGAGCTCCACGGCGGCTGCGGCACTCACGCGGGAGGCGCCGTTGGTGGCGATGTAGTGGTGGTGGGCCGGGGCGTGCGGGGCTCCCATCTCGATCAGGACGGCGTCCGGGTGGGCGGGAAGCAGCTGCGACAGCGTCGCCGTGATCCAGGGATGGCGGTGCGCGTCGCGTACGACGAGCACCGGCTGGTGGTCGGCGGAGGTCAGTATCGTGGGCGGGACTTCGTCCTCGGTCAGGCGCAGGACCCGCGTCGCGGGGATCTGCCGGGCCAGCAGCTGTCCGATCCCCCAGCCGATCTCGCCCACGACCTCGGACGTCGGCGGGCTGAGCTCGATGACCGCGGCCGGCCGGGTGAGCCGCACCGTGCCGGTGGCTGTGATGGCACGCCGGGCGGCGGCAAGGCCGATGGCCGGCTCTACAGGCCCGGGGGCTTGCGCGGTCGCCCACGCCGCGAGCCGGGCGACACGCTGTGCCGCTTCGTGCAGCCGCTGCTCCGGCAGCCGCCTGCCGATGACGGCGTCGGTCAAGGCAGCACGGATGCGACCGGTGCGTGAGTCGCCGTTGGCGACTCCGACGCACAGAGCGTCCGCACCTGCCGCGATCGCCCGCTCGGCGGTCTCCACCACGCCGTATCGCCCGTAGACGGCTTGCATCTCCAGTGAGTCGGTGATCACCACCCCGTCGTAACCGAGCTCCTGGCGCAGCAGTCCGGTCAGCACAGCCGGGTTGACGGTTGCCGGCAGGTCTCCGTAGGCATCGACGACGATGTGCGCGGTCATGATGCTGGCTGTGCCCGCCGCGATCGCGGCCCGAAAGGGCGGCAAGGCGTCGGCTTCGAAGGCGACTCGGTCCTGATGAATGCGCGGCAGCTCCAGGTGCGAGTCGGTGAGTGTGTTGCCGTGGCCGGGAAAGTGCTTGGCGCAGGCGGCGACCGTTCGGCTCTGCAGGCCGGTGACGAACGCGGCGGTGTGACGCGACACCAGATCGGGGTCGGCTCCGAAGGCCCGCGTGCCGATGACCGGGTTGCTGGCGGCGGTGTTGACGTCCGCGACGGGGGCGAGGTTCCAGTTCACGCCCACGTTGGCGAGTTCCGCACCGATCTGCTGGGCCACGGCCTGAGTGACGGAGGTGTCGTCGACGGCCCCCAGGGCCAGTCCGCCCGGCCAGCGACTGCCCTGGGCGATGTCCAGGCGGGTCACGTCCCCGCCCTCCTCATCGATGGCGATCAGCAACTGTGGGTTCTCTGACCGGAGCTGCGCGGTCAGCTGGGCCAGTTGTTCGCGGTCACGCACGTTGCGGTGATAGAGCACCACTCCCGCGAGTCCCTCGGCGATGCGCCGTCTCACCCAGTCGGGGGCAGTCAAGCCCTCGAAGCCCGGGAGTATGCAGGCCATGGCCAATTGGTCCGGTTTCATCCTTTAACAGCTCCTGCGGTCAGGCCTGCGGCGATCTTGCGTTGGATAGCGACGAAGAAGACGACAACAGGCAGGGCGGTCAGGGTCGACGCAGCCATCAGCGGTCCCCAGGCGGTGCCGTTTCGCGTCGTGAAGGCGGCCAGCCAGACGGTCAGGGTGCGGTTTTCGGGACTGGACAGGAGCACGTATGCCAGGAGGTACTCGTTCCACGCCTGAATGAACGCGAAGATCGACGTGGCGACCAGCCCGGGCGCGACGAGGGGAAAGATGATCCTGCGCAGGGCCCCGAACCGCGTGCAGCCGTCCATCATCGCCGCCTCTTCCAGTTCGGCCGGGATGTTGACGATGAACCCGCGCAGGGTCCAGATCGCGAACGGCAGCACGAACGTGAGGTAGGTGATGACCACGCCCGGCAGCTTGTTCGTCTGGCCGGCGTCGTTGAGCAGCAGGTAGATCGGGATGATCATCGCGGTCATCGGGATCATCTGCACGATCAGGAGCATCAGCAGGAACGCCTTGCGCCCGAAGAAGGAGAACCGGGCAACGGCGATGGCCGCGAAGAACGCGACGGCGAGCGAGATCGCCACGGTGGCGGTGACGATGATCGCGCTGTTGACCACGGCGTCGATGAAGTGGGGGCGGTGTATCGCGCTGGTGAAGTTGGCGAGCGTGGGCCGCTGCGGGATCCACTGCGGATCCACCGAGAGGATGTCGGTCCCCGACTTGAACGCCGTGGCGATCATCCAGTAGATGGGGAAGAACAACACCACCGCGACGACGATGGCACTGGTGTTCGCCAGTATCAGCCGCAGGCGCCGCCTGACACTGACGGGACGGTTGCTCATGTGACCTCTCCCGCTTGGGCCATGCGCCGTACGTAGACCATGCTCGCGCCCATCAGCATCAGCACCATGACCACGGCCATGGCAGCCCCGGTGCCGTAACTGCTGCTGCCGAAGGACTGGGTGTAGGAGTAGACCCCGAGCAGGTAGTAGCTCTGGCTGGGCTGGTTTCCGTTCATGACCCAGACCTGGTTGAAGACCTGGAAGTCCCAGATGACCGACAGCAGGGTCAGCAGGGTGAGGACAGGCCCGATGGCCGGAAGGGTCACGTTGCGGAATGCCTGCGGGCCGCTTGCGCCGTCGATGTGCGCCGCCTCGAGCAGCTCGGACGGGACCTGGCTGATCGCGGCATGCAAGGTGATGGTCACGAACGGCAGGGCGCCCCACACGACGACGGCGGTGATGACACCGAAGCCGGACCAGGGGTTGTCGAACCAGCTGTGGTGTCCCAGCCCGAACAGCTTGTTGACGATGCCGTACTGGTAGTCCACCAACCACAGCCAGACGGTGATGGCCACGATGCCGGGCGTGGCCCACACGAACACCAGCACCGTGGTCAGCACCAGCCGGGCCCAGTGACTGATGCGGTTCATCAGCTGCGCCAGCGCCAGCCCGATGCCGATGGTGAGCGCCACGTTCACCGTGGTGAACGCCACAGTGCGGAAGGTGACTTGCCAGAAGAAGGAATCCGATAGGATGGTCGAGTAGTTCTTGAAGCCGACCCATTGGCTCTCGCCCGTGAGCAGTTGCCGCAGTCCGTACTGCTGGAACGACACTTCCAGCAACCGCAGCAGCGGATAGCCGAGGATCAGCAGCATCACGGCCACCGCAGGCGCCATGAGCAGGTAGGGAAGTGCCTGTCCTCGGTGTCGCCGCTGGTCGGTGGAGTGCTGGGCTCGACGTTGGCGGGCGTTCACTGGCCCGAGTTGAGGGTTGTGCCGATCTCGTCACTGGCCTTGCGCGCGGCCTTCTGGATGTCCGCACCGTTCAGGATGTCGACCACCATGTTGGTGAGGACACCGCGCTGCTCCACCGATCCCCAGCCTTCGGCGACGGGCACGAACCAGCTCGACTTGGCCGACTCGGCGAACGGGCGGGCGTCCGCCGGGACCTCGCTGATCAGCGTGGTGCTGTTGGGCACCAGGTTCTTGCGTGCGATCTGCGTCTCGTTGGCGGTGTTGGTGAAGATCGCCATCCAGGCGCGGGCCAGGTCCTGGTTCTTGCCCTTGGCCGGCGCGGCCAGGTTCGAGCCGCCGATGAACGCCGGCATGGGCTGCCCCGCCTTGACGCCGGGCATCGGGAAGGCGCCCAGCTTGCCGGCCAGCTTCGGATTGCCGCCCTGTTCCGGGTCGGTGATGGCGTTCAGTTCACGGCCCAGGCCGTAGATCATGGCGGCGTTGCCCTGCGCGAACGTCTGGTCCTGGGTGCTGTCGTCACCGCGGCGGTCGGCCTTGGACAGCTTGATCACCAGCTCCTTGAACTTCGTCAGACCCGCGACGGCCTGCGGCGAGTCCAACGTGCCCTTCCACTTCCCCTCGGACTTCACCGCCACGTGGCCGCCGAAGTTCTCCACAAAGGCTCCGGGGCCGGCCCAGTTGTAGCGGCCGGGCATGTAGAACGCGGAGAAGTTCTGGTTCTTCGCGTTCGCTGCGGCCAGCTTCCGCCCGTCGGCGATCAGCTCGTCAATGGTCGACGGCAGCTTGGTGATTCCCGCCTTGGCGAACAGGTCCTTGTTGTAGATGACCGCGCGGCTGCCGCCGTAGTAGGGGACCCCGTACAGCTTGCCGTCGTAGGTCGCCGAGTCGGTGAGGGACTGCACCCAATGAGCCGAGTTCGGGAACTTCCGCTTGTGCGGGGTGAGATCCGCGAAAGCCCCTGCCGCCATGTAGCGGGCCATCTCGGTGTTCCCCAGCTCCACCACGTCGGGCGGGGTGGAGCCGGCCAGTGCGGTGTCCAGCTTCGTGAGGTGATCGGCCCAGGTCTGGGTTTCCACCTTCACACTGACGCCGTACTTCGCCTTGAACTCCTTGTTGGCCGCCGCCAGCATCTGCGGCCACGTCTGCGACGCCTCCGGCTGCAACCACACGGTGATCGACGAGGGCTTGGACGACGCCTCCTGCGAGCTGGAGCAGCCCGCTACGGCACCGGCCACCAGGCCCAGCACTGTGGCAACCGCGATCGCTCTGGATCTCTTGCTCATGAAAGTTCCTCCTGATGCGATGCCGACCCGTTTTCGGGTACGGCGAAGTACAGCTGTGGGACACAGGTGTTGTTTCCACCCAGAACCGGCTCGGGTGGTGATGTGCGGCGCTTACGCCGTCAGGACGGGCTGTCAGCCCGAGTCGTCAGTCCGCGGCACCGGGACCAAGGCGGCTTGACACCAACCGCGCGGCGCAGTCCCGGACGCCCACCGCGAGTGCGCCCGTCAGCACCGACGTGTCGCCCAGTGCGGAAATCTCCAGCCGAGGGGGATAGTGCACACGGTCACGCAGGTGGCTGCGGATGTCGTCCACCACGTCCTGGCAGCGCACACCGATGCCACCGCCCAGAACCACCAGCTCCACGTCGTTGATCCGCGCGATGGGAATGAGGTACTCCGCGATCCTGCGCGCCTCTTCACCGACCACGGCCTGCGCCGCGGCGTCTCCCGCCTCGGCTGCGGTGAAGATCTCCTCCGGCGAGGAAACGGCCAGGCCATGCCGTTGCGCTAAGGTCTGCAACGCGTGAGCCGCCGGGCTTTCGGTGTCCCCCGGCATGTCGACCTCGCCGGCCGCACCATGACGCCCTCGGTAGAGCTCCCCCCGCAGCACGAGTCCCGCGCCGACGCCCGTACCGATGGACAAGAACACGAAGTCGTCGCAGTCGGCCGCCAGACCCCGCCACTGTTCTCCGATCGCGGCGAGGTTCACGTCGTTCTCGACCCGGACGGGGTGGCCGAGCGACGCCTCCAGCGACTCCACGATCTGATAGCTCTCGACACGCTGGGGATTGAGCCGCCACACCCGGCCGTTGTCCGGGTTGACGACACCGGGGACACCGACGACTGCGGCCTCCAGTTGCATGGCGGCCACACCCGCCTTGTCCAGCAGTCGGTCACGCAGCTCGGCCGCGGCCTGCGGCAGTTCCGCCGAGTCCAGGCCTGCGTGACGGACAGCTTCCTGGGCACGGACCTCACCGTCGAGATCCACCAGTGCGCCCCGCAGATGCAGTCCGCCGACATCGAGGCCGAAGACGAAAGCGGCCTCGGGGATGGTCTCGAAGGTGTTTCCGCGCCGCCGCGGCCTGCCGTCGGCAGGCTCCACCTCCCGTACCAGCCCCACGTCCAGCAAGTCCTGCAGGACGTTCGACACAGTCGGCTTGGCCATGCCGGTCACACGCGCCACTTCGGCACGCGTTACCGGCCGAAGCCGGCGCACCGTCTCCAGCACCGTCTGGGCGTTCATCAGCCGCAGCAGCGGCGCACTCGCACTCTGTGTCACAACCTCACCGTAGTAATACTGAGTTACAACGACAAGAGGTGGCTCAAAAGTACCGCCTAGTAACTTCTGGCGGCGGTGAAGAAGACGATGCGAGAGCGGGCCGGACGGGCACGCCTGCCGACCGGCCGGGATGCCTCTACGTTCGCCGAAGTCGCCTCGGGCCGCGCCCGGCGGGGGTCCCAAGACCCGGCCGGCTTGATGTCGAACCGCTCCGGGTCTGACGATGTCGTGGCTTGGCGGCTGCCGCCGTTTGCACCGCCGCTACGAACGCAAGGCCGAGCACTTCCTCGCCTTCACCGCCATCGCCTGCAGCCTCATCTGCTACCACGGACTGACCAGATGAGACGACGGCTTAGGCGGCGGAGCAGCGGAGCAGTTGTCGATGCCGAACGGCCGGCCGGCGTCGTGGGCCTGGGCGGCCGGTACGGCCGTCATCACGAACGCGGAAAAGTCATGGGTGCGGGAATGAGGAGGTCAACGGGTTGGGGCTGGATGGACAGAGAGCGCTTTCACGGCCCTGGCCCCGCCCGAGGCGCCCGCCGGATCAGCCGCATCCCCCATGGTGGGCACTCTGTTCGCTTACCGGACACGCACGGTTGCCGCGCGCCCCTTCGACTAGCGTCGGGGCATGACCAGCACCGTCCCGTCCTCCCTCGCCGAGGCCGTCTCCGCCGGCCGCGCCGTCGTCCTCGACGGCGGCATGTCCAACCAGCTCGAGTCCGCCGGGCACGACCTGAGCGACGAGCTGTGGTCGGCGCGGCTGCTCGCCGAGCGTCCCGAAGCGGTGACCGAGGCGCACCTCGCCTACTTCCGCGCGGGCGCCGACGTCGCGATCACCGCGAGCTACCAGGCCACCTTCGAGGGGTTCGGGAAGCGCGGCATCGGGCGGGACAGGGCGGCCGAACTGCTCGCCCTCAGCGTGGAGTCGGCCCGTGAGGCGGCGCGGCGGGCGGACGCCGGGCGCCCGCTGTGGGTGGCGGCCTCGGTCGGCCCGTACGGCGCGATGCTCGCGGACGGCTCCGAGTACCGCGGCCGGTACGGGCTGAGCGTGGCCGAGCTGGAGGCGTTCCACCGCCCGCGCGTCGAGGTGCTGGCCGCGGCCGGTCCCGACGTGCTCGCGCTGGAGACGGTGCCGGACGCCGACGAGGCCGCGGCGCTGCTGCGGGCGGTGCGCGGGCTCGGGGTGCCGGTGTGGCTGTCGTACAGCGTGGACGGCGACCGCACCCGCGCCGGGCAGCCCTTGGCGGAGGCGTTCGCCCTCGCCGCCGACGCGGACGAGGTGATCGCGGTCGGCGTCAACTGCTGCGCCCCGCAGGACGTGGCCGCCGCCGTCGCCACGGCCGTCCGGGTCACCGGCAGGCCGGCCGTCGCCTACCCCAACAGCGGCGAGTCGTGGGACGCCGCGGCCCGCTCCTGGAAGGGCGACGCCACCTTCTCCGCCGACCAGGTGAGGGGCTGGCGGGAGGCCGGGGCGCGGCTCATCGGGGGGTGCTGCCGGGTGGGGCCGGAGGCGATCGCGGGCATGGCGGCAACGCTGCGGGCGGGCTGACGGGTCGCCGGTCACGATCACCGGTCCCGGTCCCGGTCCCGGTCCCGCTCCGCCGGTCACCGGTCCCGCTCTACCGGTCACCCGTCACGCTCCACCGGTCGCCGGTTCGGGGAATCCGTCACCGGGCGACGGTCACCGGCGGCGTGAGTCGCCGGCGGCGGCTTCGACCACCGCCCGAGCGCCCGACCCGCCCGACCGCCCCCGCATCAGCCCTCACGTCCGCCGGACGGTACCCGGCAGCCGCAGCCGTCGTACGGCCGACCGCGGCTCCGCGTCCCGGGCGGGCGAGCCGTCGGCGGAAGCCGCCGCCATCGCGGGAGCCCGTGACGGAGCACGCGAGGGACCGTCCGCGGAGCCGGTCCACAGGGCCAGCGCCGCGTCGCGCGGGCCGTACGCGGTGCGCGGCTCACCCGCGCCGAAGACCCGCACCGGGTGGGAGGCGTCCCAGGGCTGCCAGCCCGGGTCGCCGTCGGTCACGAAACGCACCCAGGCCCCGTGCATCGCGTCGGCGAGATCCTGCGGCGCGCCCTCGCCCGCCAGCCTGGCCGACTCGGGCACGTGGCCGGTGTCGAAGACGAAGCCGAGTTCCAGCGCATGGCAGGCGCCCAGGCCCGGCAGCAGCGAGGGCCAGGCGAACTCGTAGAGGTACGACGCGCCCGTCCGGGAGTCGGCCAGCCGCTGCAGCGGGCCGCGGAGCAGGTGGTCGGTGACCATCTGGCCGACGATCTCGGCGGCGCCGGCGTCCGGGTACAGGGCCCGGTAGCCGCGGGGCACCTCGGCGCCGCAGCGGCAGCGGGCCATCGCGCCGGCCAGGGCGACCGCGCCGAGCCGGTCGACGCGTTCCAGCAGCCCGCCGGGCACCAGCCACAGCCGGTACTCGTCGCTCGTCCAGCCCATCAGGAGTTCGACGCCCGCCGCCGCCTCGCCGGCCGCAAGCGCCTGAAGGGGGTCGCGGGGAACGACGTCACCGTCGACGACGACGCCGAAGGCGGGGCCGCCGAGCACCGGGCCGCTGAGCCGGCCCACCTCGGCCTGGGTGCGCAGCAGCAACTCGCGGTCGACCTCGGCGAAGGCGGCCGCGGTGGCCGGGACCCGCAACCGGGTCGCCATGCGGCGCACCATCCGCCGCACCTTGTCCCGGTCGGAGGTCTCCGGCGGGCCGCTCTGCAGCACGGCGCGCCGCACGAGCCCCTGTGCCTGCGGGGCGGCGAGCAGGGCCCCGGCGCTGATCGCCCCGGCCGACTGTCCGGCCAGGGTGATGCGGGCGGGGTCGCCGCCGAAGGCCCCGATCGACTCGTGCACCCACTTCAGCGCGGCGAGCTGGTCGCACAGGCCGGGGTTGGCGGGGGTGTCCGGGAAGAGGCCGTAGCCCTCGACGCCCAGCCGGTAGTTGACCGAGACGCAGACCACGCCGTCGCGCGCGAAGGTGCGGCCGTCGTAGACCGGCACGGCGGAGGATCCCCTGGTCAGGGCGCCGCCGTGCAGCCACACCAGCACCGGAAGCCGTGCGCCGGGGCCCGGCTCGGGGGTCCAGACGTTCAGGTTCAGGCAGTCGTCGCCGGGCACGACCGGGTCGGACAGGTACTTCTGGAAGGCCTCGGAGTACGGCGGTTTCGGCGGCGTCGGCCCGAAGCCGCCGGCGTCCCGCACGCCCTCCCAGGGTTCGGGCGGCACCGGTGGCCGGAACCGGCGCGGCCCGAACGGGGGCGCTGCGTACGGGATGCCCCGGAACACCGCGATCCCGTGCTCGAAGCGGCCTCGCACGGCTCCGTACGGCGTGCTCACCACGGGGCCCTCGGGGATCTCCACGGAGTCCAGGGGGCCCACGGGGTCCACGGGGTCTGTCTGGTCTGCCGTCATCGCGCCACCAGCCTCCTCACCGCGCCACTGCACCGCGCACAACCAGAGCACCACACCCGCGCCCGGTATTCCGGCCGGAGCGGGACATGCCCGTGTTCGAGGCTCCGAATGTCACTTCGGACACGTCACAGGCGCACATCGCCCGCGTTTCGGCTGTCCGGGGCCGCGGAGAGCCGCCGGAGCCGCCAACTCCGGCCTCTTCCCGAGATCTTGTGGCGAACCCAGGGCAAGAAGCGCTTACCCCCCGATGGCCCTCGGCGGGCCGGAGAGGTGGTTTCCCGATGGGCCGAACGGGGAGTGCGAGCACATCCTCCGGTCCGACGCCGGCCGTGGTGGCACGCGAGGCCGGAGTGTCCGTGCCGACCGCGTCCAAGGTGGTCAACGGCCGCGAGGACGTGGCTCCGGAGACCCGCCGCCGGGTCATGGAGACCCTGGACCGGCTGGGCCACGTCCGCAGGCCCCGGTTCGACGCGGGGCGTGCGCCGGGCCTGGTGGACCTCGTCGTGCAGACGCTCGACACGTCCGGGGCGGGGGCGGTGCTGCCGGAGGGGAGTCGGCGGCCCACGACGCGGGGCTGGGGGTGGTGGTGTCCGCGGGGCCGACCCGGACGCGGGGCGGCCGGCCGGAGCGCGGCCGGCTCGACAAGCTGATCGCGCGCGGCTCGGCGGGGGTGCTGGGCAACCTGGCCGACCTGACGCCGCCGCGGTACTCCTGGCTGGTGGAACGCCGCATCCCGTTCGTGATGATCGACCCGGCGGTCGAACCGCCGTCCGGCGTGGTGTCGGTGGGCGCGGCGGTCGAGCGAACCGGCAGGGCGGCGTCACGGCGACCGAGCACCTGCTCGCCCTCGGCCACGAGCGGATCGCGGTCGTGGCGGGGCGGCGGCACACGGTGTGCGGCGACGCCCGGGTCGCCGGGTACCGCTCGGCGCTCGCGTCGGCGGGTATACGGCACCGCCCCGAGTACATCCGTCACACCGGCGCCGACGAGGGCGCCGCCGGCCGCCGCGTGCTGGACCCGAGCGGGGTCTGCGGGTGCCCGACGACATCAGCGGCGTCGGTTTCGGCGACCTGCCCGAGTCCCGCCGGATCGCCCCGCCGCTGACCACCGTCCGCCAGCCGGTGTCGGAGATCGCGGCGACCGCTCTCCGCCTGCTGGTCCGCATGGTGGACGGCGAACGCCCGGAGAGCACCCGCACGGAGCTGTCGACCCGACCGGTGGAACGGTCGAGCACGGCAGGTCCGTCGGTCCGGGGCCGAAAGGGCTTCCGCTGACGCGGACTCCGGCCCTATCGTCTGAGCCCGTGATCAACGACGGCGTTCCGCTGCCCCCGACGGTCTACCGGCTGGCCAAGGGGCGCGTATGGGCCATGCTGGCCGGCTCCCTGGCCTTCGTCGCTCTGGGCGTCGTTTTCCTGGTCGCCCACAGCACCGTGCAGATGTTCGTGGCCGGGGTGCTGGCCGTGCCCTTCTTCGGGCTCTGCGCGGTGATCATCGCCCAGCGCCTGTTCCGCGACCGGCCGGAGCTGGTGCTGGACGACGCGGGGGTGGACCACGTGAGCCTGGGCCGGCTCGGCTGGGACGAGATAGCCGCCGTGCGGATACGCGAACACCGGGTACGTCACACCACGCACCGGTTCATCGAGCTGGTGCTGCACGACCCGGGCGCCTATCTGGCCCGAGCGCCCAAGCTCGTCCGCCGCACCGCGGCCATGAACGTACGACTCGGCTTCGGTCCGGCCAACATGGCCACGAACACCCTGTCGGTGCCGCCCGAGGCGGTCCTGGACGCGATGCGGCGCCACCGTCCCGGACTGGCGGTACTGGACTGACCGCGCCGGCCACCCGGGCCGACCGCACGCACTGACCGTCCGCTGACCGCGAGCGGGGCAGCCGCCTGGGCGGACGCCCCCCTCACGGTCGCGGCCCGACCTCGCGTGGGCCCTCGCGTCACCTTCGCCAGAACAGGTGGTGCGTCACGCCGCTCGGGCTGGGCACGACCTCCAGGTGGAAGCGGTCGAGCAGTTCATCGGGGGACTCCCACAGCCGCAGTCCGGACCCGAGCTCCACCGGCGCGACCGCCACGTGCATGGTGTCGACGAGTCCGGCGTCGAGGAACTGCCGGACGGTGGTGACCCCGCCGCCGAGTCGGACGTCCTTGCCCCGCGCCGCTTCCCGCGCCCGTTCGAGCACCGTGGCCGGGTCGCCGTCGACGAAGTGGAACGTGGTGTCGGAGAGCGTGAACGACGGACGCTCGTGGTGAGTCATGACGAACACCGGCGTGCGGAACGGCGGCTCCTCCCCCCACCAGCCGCGCCAATCGTGGTCCTGCCAGGGCCCGCGCTGCGGCCCGAACTTGTTGCGGCCCATGATCTCGGCACCGATGTTGCGTGCGAAGTCCCGCGTGAAGTAGTCGTCGAGGCCCCGGCTCCCCCCGGAATCCGTGCGCATGGGCCAGCTCGCTGTCGCTCCGGCCCAGGAGAACAGCCGCTCGGGACGGTCGAGGCCGAACGGCAGTTCGAGACTCTGGTGCTCACCGGCACCGATTCCGTCGGTCGAGACGTTGAAATTCATGACTCTCAGCAGTTGATCCATGTGCTTCCTCGTGTCTCCTCGTCGAGCGTCGGACACCATGACGTCGAACGGGACGCGGCCGGATCGACAGCGGCCCACGACTTTCTCCCTGCCTAGGCTCTCCTTCCTCCCCGCCGTTACCCGGGAGGTAATGGCACCGGGCTGTCGGCCCCGACGAGAATGCCGGTCTCACCGCGTCAGCCGGACGCGGACGCCGGATCGGAGTGATGAGTCGTGTCCACACCCACACCCGCACCCGCACCCGCACCCGCACCCGCACCCGCACCCGCACCCGCGACCACACTCACGACCACCCGCGCCGTCGTGGAGGAGTTGCTGCGCCGGATCGGCGAGGGCGATCCGGAGCGTGTCGCCGAGATGTACGCCGAGCGGTGCGACTGGAAGCTGAACTGGCCGGAGGCCGAGCACGGCCGGACCGCCACCCCGTGGATCCGTCACCGTTCCACCCGTGCGGACGCCGCCGCCCACTACCGCGAACTCGCCGAGCACCACGAGCCCGGGCAGGCGGCGACCGAGCTGGAGCGCGTCCTCGTCGACGGCGGCGACGCGGTGGTACTCGGCGAGATCCGCCAGACCGCCCGCTCCACCGGACGCGCCTATCGCGCCCGCTTCGCCCTGCACCTCACCGTCGAAGACGGCCTGGTCACCCGGCACCACGTCTACGAGGACAGCCTCGCCGTCGCCCGGGCGTTCACCCCCGAGGGACCGGGCCGGCCTGCCTGACAGGCGTGGACGGCAGGCCGAAGAGGTGGGGGTTCAGGCCCGCGCCCTCCGTCAGCCGCGCCGCCCACCCGATGCCGCCCCGCAGGTGGGCGAGGAAGTCGGGGTCGGCGTAGGCGTCGGCGGCGTGGCCGAGCGCGGTGCAGAAGACGCGGCCCCGGCCCTGCTCCCGGCACCAGGCCGGCGGGTGGTCGCCGCCCATGCGTCCGCCCTCGTACGACGATTCGTCGGCGCGCAGCAGGATCCGTGCCGCGCCGCGCGGGTTGGAGCGGAAGTCGTACCACTCGTCGGTGAACTCCCAGACGGGGGGCAGGTGTCGGGTGGCCGGACGGCCACGCTCCGCCACGATCACCCGGCCCGGCCGGCAGTCGGGGTGCCGGTCGAACCCGGCCCCGAGGAGTCCGCCGTAGTACGGCCGGCCGTACTCCGTGCAGGCCGCCGCGTGGACCCCCGGCGAACCCGTCGCCCGCCGCCACGTACCCGGCCAGCCGCCGTCTCCCGGCCCGGGGTGAGGATGTCCCCGCTGGTGGAGAGGAACACAACGGCCGCGCACGCCTCCAACGGCCCTTCCAGAGCGGCGGGATCCTCGCTGTGCTCCACCTCGAAAACGCCCGGCGCCCGTACGGCTGCGACGGCGGCCGGAATCGAATCGTGCCGGTAGTCGGCGGTGCGCGTGTGCACCGGGAGTCGGCGCGCCAGGACACCCGAGCCTGGAGAAGGCCGGGGTCACCTCAGTTCCATGAGGATGTCGGCGCGGGCGTAGTAGTCGGCCACCGGGAGACGGTCGCGGGTGATCCTGACGAAGCCGGCTTCCTCGTACAGGTGGACGGCGGGGGCCAGCTTGTGGTTCGTGCCGAGGAACAGCCGGGCCGCACCGAGTGCCCGGGCACGGTCGATCGCTGCGGCTATGAGCCGGCGGCCGATGCCGCGGCCCTGCGCGGCGGGGGCCACGGCCATCTTCGCCAGCTCGAACACGGTGTCCGGATGGGCCAGCAGCGCGATGCATCCGACCACGGCACCGCTCTCCCACTCCCGTGCCAGGAGCACATCGCCACCCGGTCCCACGATGCGGCCGAACGGATCTCCGAGAACCGCACGGTCCGCTTCCTGGAGGGTGAACAGGCGGGAGATCCACTCCTCGTTCAGGGCACGGAACGCGTCGGCATCACTCGGTGAGGCCATCGAGGAGACCACGGCAGGAGGAGAGGGGTGCGGCATGGGGCGGGCTTCCCTTCGGATGTGGCTTCCCGCCAGCCTCCGGCCCCGCACACCCATATGTCCAATACCGGCATCGGCCCGTATCGATAACCTGGAGATATGGATCAGCGCGTCGAGCTCCGCCACCTGCGGTACTTCCTGGCCGTGGCCGAGGAACTCCACTTCGGCCGTGCCGCGCAGCGGCTGAACATCGCTCAGCCCGCCCTTTCCCAGCAGATCAGGCAGCTCGAGAAGGCGGTCGGTGTGGAGCTGTTCCGGCGGACCTCTCGAAGCGTCCGTCTCACGGACGCGGGAGCCGCGTTCCAGCCCCGGGCGAGGGACCTGCTGGGCCGTCTGGCGGCCGACCTCGACGAGGCCGGCCGGGTCGGCCGCGGCGAGGCCGGCCGCCTGGACGTCGCCTTCATCACCTCCGCCACCGCCATCGTCAGCGAACGGCTCCGTGAATTCGCCCGCTGCCGCCCGGACGTCCAGGTCAGACTCCACGACGGCTTCACCGTCGATGTCCTGGCGGCGCTGGAGCGCGGCACCGCGGACATCGGGATCGTGCGGGACGCCGAGAAACGGGACGACATCGACCTCTCCCTGCTGGCGACGGAACGGTTCGTCGCCGTCGTCCCCGCGGACCACCCCGCCGCGACGGCCGATCGTACGGACCCGGCGGCACTGGCCGCTGACCCGCTGATCCTTTTCCCGCGTTCGGCGGGAGCCCGGGCGTTCGACGTGAACACACGGCCGTTGCGGGACGCCGGCGCCGACGTCCGGGTCGCGCAGGAGTGCTCGAACTGGCACACCATCGTCATGCTCGTCGCCGCCGGCCTCGGCGTCACCATCGCCCCCCGCAGCGTCACGACGCTGCTCCCCGCGGGCGCCCGACGTCTCGAACTCGACGGGCCTCCCACCAGGAGCCGTATCTTCCTGGCCACCCGCCGAGGAGACGACCGTCCCCTCGTCCAGGCCTTCAAGGCGGCATCCGAGTCCGTGGCAGGCCGCCAATAGGTCAGACGGATGCCGTCCTGCCCTGGTGGGGCATGCTCCAGCCTTCGGCGAGTCGCGACGGGTGGACGTTGTGTCCGCCGCCGAAGAACTCGCAGAACTTCATGATCAGCGGGTCCCATCCGATCGGGTCCACGTAATGCGTCCCCGGGATGACCAGGTCTTCCTCGACGTGCGCGCGCAGGACCTCGACCTGGAAGGCGGTGGCGTACGGAGCGGGGGCGCCGAAGGGGTGGGCCGCGACGACCCTGCACTCCAGCTGGACCGGGCATTCCGCGACCCGCGGGGCCCGGACCAGGTCCGATGCCTGCTCGGTCAGCCCCGCGGCCGCGAACTTGTCCGGCACGTACCGGTAGCCCTGCTTCACCTTGTGATCCGGCACCACCCGCTTCCCGGTGGTGAGCGCGATCCGGTCGACGGCGTCGACCATCGCCGACGAGGGCAGGTTGAGCACGCATTCACCGTCCCGCAGCAGGTTCGCCGTGGTCTGGCCACTGTTGCCGAGCCCGAGCATGCAGGACTGGCCCAGCCACCACGCGGACGACATCGGCGCGAGGTTCGCCGTGCCGTCTTCGTTGCGGGAACTGATCAACACCACCGGAGTACCGAAGTAGAGGACCTTGAGGCCGGGGACGACATGCATGAGACGCGCCTTTCGCAGAGAGCCGGACGACGGACCCGCGATGGGGAACACGAGCCGTGCCCGACTCTCCCCGTAGCGGGACCACCTTCGCTGGCGGCAACGCGACATCGCGTTACGGCGGCGCGGACCCTGCCTGCGGGCAAGGGGAAGTGAGCGGCGGAGGCCCCCTGTTATGGTGCGCCCGTGTCATCGATCAAGCAGTTCCAGGTCACCTTCGACTGCGCGGACCCCGAGCGCGTCGCTCGCTTCTGGTGCGAGGTGCTGGGGTACGTCGTATCGCCCCCGCCGACGGGGTTCGCCACGTGGGCGGATTTCAACCGCTCCCGGTTTCCCGAGGACGAGGGTTCATGGCTCGCCTGCGGTGACCCCTCGGGTGCGGGCCCGCGACTGTTCTTCCAGCGCGTCCCCGAGGGCAAGGTCGTCAAGAACCGGGTGCATCTCGACGTGCGGGTCGGCACCGGGCTCGTGGGTGAGGAGCGCCTGGCCGCGCTCGAAGCCGAGTGCGCACGGCTGCTCCCGCTCGGCGCGGTACGCGTGCGGCTGCTGTACGACGGCACCGATTCGTGCATCGTGATGCAGGACGTCGAGGGCAACGAGTTCTGCCTCGACTGAGCGCCCGTCCCCCGGGGACGTGCGTCGGAGGGACGATCCCGCTCGGGAGCGTAGTCTCGGGAGCGTAGTCTCGATGGCGATGAACGCCATCCCCGCACGGCTGGACCATCTCGTCCTCGCGACCCCCGATCTGGCGTCGACCGTCGCCGACTTCGCCCGGCGCACCGGTGTGGAGCCCGCTCCCGGGGGTGCGCACGTCGGCCTGGGTACCCGCAACCACCTCGTCTCACTGGGCGGTTCGCGCTACCTGGAGATCATCGGCCCGGATCCCGCGCAGGGCGGGCACACCGGGCCCCGCCCGTTCGGCGCGGACGCGCTGCCCGCCGCGCGCACCGTGACCTGGGCCGTCAGCCCACCCGACCTCGATGCCGCGGTCACCGCCGCCCGCGCCCGCGGCTACGACCCCGGATCCGTCCGGCCGATGAGCCGCCGCCGCCCCGACGGCACCCTGCTCCGATGGCGCCTCACCGACGGCGACACCCAGCACCCCTCCGGCCTCGTGCCCTTCCTCATCGACTGGGGCTCCGCCGTCCACCCCACGGCCACCGGCCTGCCCGTCACACCGCTGCTCCGCCTGTCGGCCACCGCCCCCGACCCCGACGAGATCCGGCCGCTGCTGGCCGCCGTGGACGCCGAACTCGACCTCGCGGAAGGACCGGTGGGGATCACCTTCACCGTGGACACGCCCCGGGGACCGGTCACCTTCCGTTGACCGACCCAGCCGTCGGGGTGTCCGTTTCCTTCAAGACCGCGGGTGGGCGCGGTGCCTACCGTGGCCGCATGACTCCACGATTCGCTGTGATCGGCCTGGTCGTCTCGGACCTGGCCGCGTCTCTCGCCTTCTACCGCCGCCTCGGGCTCGAGTTCCCCGAGGGCTCCGAGGAGCAGCCGCACGTCGAGGCCGAGCTGCCCGGCGGGCTGCGGCTCGCGTTGGACACCGAGGAGACCGTTCGGTCCTTCCACGCCGGGTGGGAACCGCCGACCGGTGGCGGGCGGGTGTCGCTCGCCTTCCGGTGCGGGTCGCCCGCGGAGGTGGACGCCTTGTACGAGGACCTGGTCGGCGCGGGTCACCACGGGGAACTCAAGCCGTGGGACGCGGTCTGGGGGATGCGGTACGCGGTGGTGCACGACCCCGACGGCAACGGCGTCGATCTGCTGGCCGAGCTACCGGCGGCGCAGTAGCTCACGGAGGGGCAGGCCCGCCAGAGCCTTCACGTCCCGCGCCAGGTGCGCCTGGTCGGCGAAGCCGGCCAGGGCCGCGGTCCGGGCGAGGGGCACGCCGTCGCGGGCGAGGCGGAGCGCCCGCTGCAGGCGCAGCACGCGGGCCAGCGTCTTCGGGCCGTAGCCGAACGCGGTCAGGGCGCGGCGGTGCAGGCGGCGTGCACCGAGGCCCAGCGCGTCGGCGGTCGCGCCGACGGGGCGGCCCGCGTCGAGGGCGGTGACCAGCCGCCGCAGCAGCGGGTCGGGCGGCCCGGCGGCCGCGGCGAGCGACAGGGCCGCTTCCTCCAGACCGCGTGCCGGGTCGGCGGCGGCGTTCACCAGGTCGGTGAGGCCACGGGTCCGCGCGGCCGGCCACAGGTCGGCGAGGTCCACGCGGCGGTCGCGCAGCTCGTGCGCGGGGACGCCGAGCAGCGCGGGCGCGGTCCCGGGGTAGAAGCGGACGCCCGCCCAGCGCGTGCCCGGGACGCCCTCGACGGCGTACGCGCGGGTGTCGGGTCCGGCGATCAGGAGCCGGCCCTCGTGCCAGAGCAGGTCCATGCAGCCGTCGGGCAGCACGCGGGCCGCCCCGTCGCCGGGCCCCACGTCCGGCCGCACGCTCGGCCGCACGTCCGGCCGCGCGGTCGGCCGCGCGCTCGGCGCCGTGTCCGGCGGCACGCTCGGCCCCGCGTCCGGCCCCGCGTCCGGCCCCGCGGTCGGCCCCGCGTCCGGCCGCACGCTCGGCCCCACGTCCGGCCCCGCGGTCGGCCCCGCGTCCGGCCGCACGCTCGGCCCCACGTCCGGCCCCGCGTCCGGCCCCACGTCCGGCCCCGCGTTCGTCCACACGCTCTTCCACAGGACGGCGCCGGGCAGCCGGCACGGTCTCTCCGCGTACACGTGCGCCAGGCTACGCCGCCGGGCGGGCGGTGCGTCCGGTGCGCGCCGCGGACCGGCTACGGGCCCTCGTGCTTGTGCGGGTGCGGGTGCGGGTGCGGCGGGTGGGTGCTCTTGACGTGGGTGCGCAGGCGGGAGGTCACGTCCTCCGGGGGCAGGAAGCGCGACCAGCGTTCCGGGAACTCCGAGGGCATGTCCGGGTCGTCCGGGTCGGGCTCGTAGCCCGCGGCGGCGCGGGCCGCCTGCTCGGCGAGCTGCGCCTCCCGCAGCCGCTCGTTCGCCGCGCGCGCCGCGGCGGTGGCGGCGGCCGGCCACACCCGGTCGATCGCGGCGTTCACCGCCGCGCCGACCAGCACGGCGAACGCGGACACACCGATCCACAGCAGCACGGCCACGGCCGCGGCGAGGGAGCCGTAGATCGTGGCGCCCTCGATGGTGTGGGTGATGTAGATGCGCAGCAGGAAGCTGCCCAGCACCCACATGGCGAGGGCGACCAGGGCGCCGGGCACGTCCTCGATCCAGGGGGAGCGCACGGGCACGGACACGTGGTAGAGCGTCGTCAGGAAGACGATGGACAGCACGATCACCACGGGCCAGTACAGGACCTGCACCAGCGTCTCCGACCACGGCACGATCCGCACCACCGCGTCGGGGCCCGCGACCATCAGCGGCAGCGCGACCGAGCCGATCAGCAGCGCCACGATGAACAGCAGGAACGACATCACCCGGGTCTTGACGATGCCGCGGACGCCGTCGAGGCCGTACATCACCGTGATGGTGTCGACGAAGACGTTCACCGCGCGGGAACCGGACCACAGGGCGAACAGGAAGCCCACCGAGATGACGTCGGGTCTGCCGCCCTTGACCACGTCGTGCAGGATCGGCTCGGCGATCTCGGTGACACCCTTGTCCGACAGGACGGTGCGGGACGCCTCCAGGAGGTTGTTCTCCAGGCTGGTGATGGTGTCGGTGCCGGTCCAGGAGTCGACGTAGCCGAGCAGCCCGATAAGGCTGAGCAGCAGCGGCGGCACGGACAGCAGGGTGAAGAAGGCGGCCTCGGCCGCGAGCCCGAGGATGCGGTACTCCATGCAGGAGTTCACGGTGTCCTTCAGCAGCAGCCAGGCCGTCCTCCGTTTGGAGACGTTCCGGTAGAGGGCGCGCGCCCGGTGGAGACGACCGGAGGGCCTCTGCGGGGGTTCACTTGCCTGCTGCACAAACCAAAGGTATCCGCCCTGACCAGGTGCACTCATCCCCTGTCGGCCGGGTAGGTTCACAGACATGGCAGGCAGCACGCACACCGTGACCAACCAGCCCCCGCCCCTGTCCGGCTACGACGTCTACACCGCCGACCGCGCCCTGACCGCGGCCGTCGAACGGCACCTCGACCCCGCCCTGCTCGGGGAAGCCCGCGGCGAGCTGGCCGCGCTCGGCCGGTCGGCCGGCTCCGCTCAGGTGCAGGAGTGGGGGGCCCAGGCGAACGAGAACCCGCCCCGGCTGCGCACCCACGACCGCTACGGCCACCGCGTCGACGAGGTCGACTTCCATCCGGCCTGGCACCGCCTGCTCGGCAAGGGCGTCGGGGCCGGGCTGACCGCGGCCTGGGTCCGGCCGGGCGGCCATGTGCGCCGGGCCGCCGCCTTCCTGGTGTGGACGCAGGTGGAGGCCGGCAACCTGTGCCCGTTGTCGATGACGCACGCGGCCGTGCCCGCCCTGCGTGCCGAGCCCGCGCTCGCCGCCGAGTGGGAGCCGCGGCTGACGTCCATGATCTACGACCGCGAGCTGAGGCCCGCCCGCCTGAAGGCCGGGGCGCTGTTCGGGATGGGCATGACGGAGAAACAGGGCGGCAGCGACGTGCGCGCCAACACCACCGCCGCGCGGCCGCTGGCCGAGGCCGGGACCTACGAGCTGACCGGGCACAAGTGGTTCTGCTCGGCGCCCATGTCGGACGGGTTCCTGGTGCTCGCGCAGGCGCCGGAGGGCCTGACCTGCTTCCTCGTCCCGCGGGTCCTGGAGGACGGCGCCCGCAACCCGTTCCTGCTCCAGCGGCTGAAGGACAAGCTCGGCAACCGTTCGAACGCCTCCGGCGAGGTGGAGTTCGACGGGACCTGGGCCCGCCGGGTGGGCGAGGAGGGGCGCGGGGTGCGCACCATCATCGACATGGTGGCGGCGACCCGGCTGGACTGCGTACTCGGCTCGGCGGGTCTGATGCGGCAGGCGGTGGCCCAGGCGGTGCACCACTGCTCGCACCGCGAGGCGTTCGGCGGCCGGCTCGCCGACAAGCCGCTGATGCGCAACGTGCTGGCCGACCTGGCGGTCGAGTCCGAGGCGGCGACCACCCTCGCGCTCAGGCTCGCGGCCGCCTGCGACGACGGCGGCGAGCAGGAGCGGGCGCTGCTGCGGATCGCGGTGCCGGCCGCGAAGTACTGGGTGACCAAGCGCTGCGCTCCGCTGGTGGTCGAGGCGGCCGAGTGCCTGGGCGGCAACGGGTACGTGGAGGAGTCCGGGCTGCCCCGGCTGGTACGCGAGTCGCCGCTGAACTCGGTCTGGGAGGGCGCGGGCAACGTACAGGCGCTGGACGTGCTGCGGGTGCTGCAACGGGAGCCGCGGGCCCTGGACGCCTTCCTGCGGGAGGTGGGGACGGCGCGCGGCGCCGATCACCGGCTCGACAAGGCGATCAAAGACCTGCTGACCGAACTCGCCGACCTGGACGGCATCGAGGGACGGGCCCGGCGGCTGACCGAGCGGCTCGCGCTGGTGCTGCAGGGCTCACTGCTGGTCCGGTTCGCGCCGCCGGAGGTGGCGGACGCGTTCTGCGCCGGCCGGCTGGGCGGCGACGGCGGCGCGGCCTTCGGGACGCTGCCGCACACCCTGGACCTGGCGTCGGTCGTGGAACGGGCGCGTCCGGTGTCCTGACCGGGTGGTCCCGCCGTACGGGGAGTGGTCCGGAGTACCGGAGTCGTCCGCGGCGCGGGGCCCGTCTGCGGGGCGGGCGGCGGTGCGGGGCCGGGCGGCGGCGCGGGGGTGGTGCTGCGCCGACACGGCACCACCCCCGCCCATCGGCCTGTTCGAGGCCGCGAACGCCGCTCGGGACGGCGTGGCTCAAGTCTCGACCGGGCCCGCAGCCGTTCACCAGGGTTGCAAGGGGTTGCAACTTGCTGCTGTCTGTATGCGGACTGTGCGCGTCCGGCGACGACACCCGGGCACCATGAGACGGACAGCCGGAACGGGCTGTAGGCTCCCGCCGCCGGAACGACGCGGGAACCGGGGTCCCGAGCGTTTCTCGCAGGAGGGTCATCAGTGGCGCTGTCGCCGACGGATGTGACGCAGCTCGCCGCGGTCGACGCGGCACGTGCGGCGCGGGTGCTGAGCGAGGTCCGCTCCGCCGCGATCTCCGGGCAGCGGGCCCCCGTCCCGCCGCGGCCGGTGATCGGGCAGTCCTGGGCCCGGATGATGCGCCGGGGCGTCGATCCCGAGCGCGACCGCCGGTCGGGGCTGCTGTCCCCGGAGGAGGTGCGGCGGCGGCGGGAGTCCACGGCGCTGCGACACGTCATGCCGGTGCTCAGGGAAGGGCTGGTGTCGGTCGCCGACGCCGCCCACCACATCATGGTGGTCGCCGACGACGAGGGACGGGTGCTGTGGCGGGAGGGCAGCGCGCCGGTGCTGCGCAAGGCCGACGGGCTCGGTTTCGAAGTGGGCGCCGACTGGGGCGAGGGGGTCGTCGGCACCAACGGCATCGGCACCCCGGCGGTGGTGCGCCGGCCGGTGCAGGTGTTCGCCGCCGAGCACTTCGTGCGCTCCCTGACCACCTGGACCTGTACCGGCGCCCCGATCACGGACCCGCGCGACGGTCGCCTGATCGGCGTCGTGGACATCAGCGGGCCGCTGGAGACGATGCATCCGGCCACGCTGGCCTGGGTCGACTCGGTGGCCAAGCTGGCCGAGGCGCGGCTGCGCGAGCTGCACCTGGCCTCGCTGGAGCGGCTGCGGTCGGTGGCGGCGCCGCTGCTGGCCAGAATGGGCGGCCGGGCGGTGGCGGTGGACCAGGACGGCTGGACGGCCGCGGTGACCGGGATGCCGTACACGAACCGGATCGCGCTCCCCAGGTCCCTGTCGCCGGGGCGCCGGTGGCTGCCTCCGCTCGGCCTGTGCTCGGTGGAGCCGCTGGCCGGGGGCTGGCTGATCGGGGCCGTGGACGGGGACGGGCCTGCTCCGTGGGGTGCCACCCAGGTCGTGCTCGACCTCGCCCAGCCGCGCCGCTGGTCGGTGACGGTGACCGGCGGCGCGGGCTCCTGGAGCCGTGAACTGAGTCCGCGGCACGCCGAGTTGCTGTACCTGCTCGCCCTCGACCCGGCGGGCCGCAGCGCGGCTTCGCTGGCCGAGGACGTGTTCGGCGACCCGGCCCGGACGGTGACCGTCCGCGCGGAGATGTCCCGGGTGCGCCGCTACCTCGGAGCGCTGCTGGAGCATCGGCCGTATCGTTTCTGCGAGGACGCGGAGGTGCAACTGGTGCTCCCCGGCGACCCGCTGGACCTGCTCCCCCACTCCACCGCCCGCACGATCGCCCGCCACCGCACGACCGCCCCGGCCCCCACCGCCTGACACCCGCACCGCCTGGCTCCCGCACCGCCTGACACCCGCACCGCCTCGCACCGCGACGACACCGGCCGGCGCGGGCCGGCGGGCCGTCCCACGGGCGGGTGAACCGGCGCGGCACGCCGGGCCGCCCCACGGGCGCGCCGCCGCGCGGGCCGATCGGGCCCGCCGTTCCCGCGGCGGCCGCGGAGGGCGGTGTCCCTCCTCCCCGCCGCCCCGCGACCACGGCGACCGGCGACCGGCGACCGGCGACCGGCGACCGGCGACCGGCGACCGGCGACCGGCGACCGGCGACCGGCGAGCGTACGACGACCGCGAGCGCACGACGACCACGACGACCACGGCGACCGACGCCCGCGAGCGCACGACGACCACGGCGACCGACGACCGCGAGCGCACGACGACCACGGCGACCGACGACCACGGGCACACGACGACCACGGCGACCGGCAACGGCGCGGCACGGCGACCAGCGCCGACACGGCGACCGGCGACGGCGCGGCGCGGCGCCCAGCGCGGAAGGGTGACCGTCCCGGCCGTCGCGGGTCAAGAGTTCCGCGCAATTGCGGGGTCTTCGTCCGCGAGCGGTACCGGCTGCCGTAGCATCGTGCCTCGGGCCACCCCAGCTGCTCCTGGAGCAACGTACGGATCAACGGGCGCAGTTGGCCCGTCTCGGGAGGTTCGATGAAGCAGCGTGGCAGGCACCGCAGGCGCAAGCGCGGCACAGCGCTGCGCGCTTTCCTGGCCGGGACCGCCCTCGCGCTCACCGCCGCCGCCACCATGATCAGCGCCTCGCAGGCCACGGTCTCGCACGATCCGGGCGCCCTCAGACCGCTGGCGGCGTCCACCGGACCGCGCCTGACGGAGCACCTCGTGCCGCGGCGCACGCTCGACCGGCTCGCCTCCGCGATGGGCAGGCCCGTCGGCGTGCGCGCCGTCCTCGACGACGCCGACCGGGCCCTGCGCTCCGCGGACGACTGTACGTCCGAGGAGCGCACGGCCCTGCCCGTCGAACCGGCGGCCACCCGCGCGTACTGCTGGGACGCCGCCGACACGCGCGGCTGGCGGGCCGGCGCGGTGACCAGCTCCGGGGACGCGGACGACGACGGTCACTGGGGTGCGGACCGGGTGCTGCTGTCCGGCTGGTCGCACGACACCGGCCGCGCGGAGCGACCCGGCGTCGCACGGGTCGCCTTCGTCGACGCCGGCGACCCCGACCACCTCACCTACGCCTGGGCGCTGCTGGCGGTCCCGACGGACGGCGGCCGCGACTACCGGGGCCTGGCCTCCCCCGTCACCGGCATGGTCTGGTACCAGGGCAAGCTGCTGGTCACCGCCGTCGACGGCGTCTACGTCTACGACATGCACCGCATCCAGCGGGCCACCGTCGACGGCGGCACGGCCGGCCGGGTGCGCGGCGGCTGGTCGGCGTACGGAGCCCGGTACGTGCTGCCCGCCGTGGGCTCCTACCGGCCCACCGGCGCGGCCGGTGCCGCGGGCGCCCTGCGCGGCGCCGCCCTCGCCCTCGACCGCAGCACCGCGCCCGACAGCCTGGTCGCCGGCGAGCGGGTGCCCGCGGGCAGCGACCGCGCCACACGCCTGTGGCGCTACGCCTTCAGCACGGCCCAGGACCGCGCCGGGCTGCTGGCCACCGACGGCACCGGCCGGGCGGACGTGGACCAGGCCTACGAGACGAAGGAGACCGGCGTCCGGGGCGTACTGGCGTACCGTTCCGCCTGGTTCCTCAGCCGGGGCGCCGACAGCCCGGACGGGCACGGCACGCTGTGGCGGCAGGACACCGACGGCGCGAAGGCCACCCGGTGCGGCTCCGACGAGAGCCGGCACTGCTGGAGTCCGCAGGCCGGCCCCCTGTCCTACTGGGCGGAGACCGGCGAGCTGTGGTCCCAGTCGGGACGGGTCCTGTTCGCCCTGCCGCTGACCTCCGTCGACGGATCCCTGGGCTGACAGGGCCCGTCCGTTCCTCCGCAGCCTCCGTCGGCGACGGAGGCTGCGGAGGAACCGGCGGGGCCGGGGGTCAGCTCTTGAGCGTGCCTCGGTACCCGACCGGACCCTCATCGGGGAACTGCGCCGTCCCCTGGAACCGGGAACCGCCGTCGAAGAACGTGACGCTGCCGTTCCCCATGGGGCCCGACCACGAGATCTGGGTTCCCTCGGCGGGAGGCGCGTCGACGATCTGTTTGCGGTTGATGATGTCGAGACGCAGGTCGGTATCCGCGTGCCACTGCCCTTCCGCGCCACCCCACTGGATCTCGGTGCTGTACGTGGCCATGTCTCCTCCGTATGTCGGCCGGGCACACGAAACGACGCCCGGTGGTCGAATGCTGATCCGGCGAGAGAGCCGGGAATCCTCGGGACATCGCCCGGGCACTTCCGTCAGTGCGCAGGGCGCCCCTCGGCGCCTGGCGCGGCGCCCTGCCCTCATTCAATACCGGAGCCGCACCCGGCGCATCTCAGCTCGTCCCGCACCCCGATGCGCTCGTTCGCCGGCCGACCGCGGTCAGCTCCGGCCGGCCGGGTCAGCAGGCTGCGCGCGAGACGAAGGGCCGTGCTGCTTGATGTGTTCGACGGCCGTGAGGCGCAACGGGGGGCCGTGGTGCGGTGGTTCGGGCGGATGGCGTTCCGCGTTCCTGCGGTGCCCGGTCAGGGCCTCGGACTCGAAGCCGCTCCGCCCCGGGGGAAGCGGCCACTCCGGCCCGGCCGTCGCCGCCCGCTCCCCCGCCGGGGACGAATCGACAGATCCCCGGAACGGATGGTTCCCTGGCGGGCATGACCACCATGCCCGTGACCACCTGGTCCCTGGAGCAGACCGCCCCGACGGACCTGCTCCCCGCCGCGGTCCCCGACGGGGACGTCCGTATCGTCCGCTCCGAGGTCCCCTGCCCCGAGTTCAGCCGCTTCCTGTACGCCTCCGTCGGCGGCGACATCCGCTGGACCGACCGCCTCGGCTGGACGTACGCCCGGTGGGAGCAGCAGCTCGGCCTGCCGGGCGTGGAGACGTGGGTGGCCTACGACCGGGGCACCCCGGCGGGCTACGTGGAGCTGGAGCCGCAGGACGACGGGGTCGTGGAGATCGCCTACTTCGGCCTGATCCCCGCCTTCCGGGGCCGCCGCATCGGCGGTCACCTCCTGTCCCACGGCGCCGCGCGCGCGTGGGACCTCGCCGACCGCTGGCCGGGGCTCGCGCACACCAAGCGGGTGTGGCTGCACACCTGCAGCAAGGACGGCGAGCACGCCATGGACAACTACCTGCGCCGCGGATTCCGGCTGTTCGACACCAAGGTCGAGGAGGAGCCGGAGGTGGCCGCCCCCGGCCCGTGGCCCGGCGCCTTCACCGGCTGACCTGCGCGTACACAGGCCGTTTCCCAGCCATGTGACCAGCGACACCCTTGTCCCGCAGTGCGAGACAAGGGTGTCCGCATGATGGATAAAGCTGGACTGTGTCCAGATCTCCATGCCAGGCTTCCGTCATGCCTGGAACTGGAATTGCCTTGGTGAGTCGGCGGCACGTCGACCTCGGCCGCATGTCCAGCGCCATCTGTCCGGCGAGCTGACAGCCCCAGCACCGCCCGACTTCCCCGGATCTCACCGGGTCTCAACGGAGTTCTCCGACCTCGTCGGCGCATCGTCGCGCCGACGGCGCACACGTATGCCCATGCGCGTGTATGCGCAGATCAGAGCCGCTTTCCCGCCTGTCCCGAAGGACGTGTCAACCATGGCCGCCACCCCACAGAACCCTGCCGCCGCGCCTGTCCGCCGCAAGGTGAGCCGTCACCGCGGTGAGGGTCAGTGGGCCGCCGGGCACCACACCCCGCTCAACGGCAACGAGCAGTTCAAGAGGGACGACGACGGTCTCAATGTGCGGACACGCATTGAGACGATCTACTCCAAGCGGGGGTTCGACTCGATCGATCCCAACGACCTGCGTGGGCGCATGCGTTGGTGGGGCCTGTACACCCAGCGCAAGCCCGGGATCGACGGCGGCAAGACCGCGGTCCTGGAGCCGGAGGAGCTGGACGACGAGTACTTCATGCTGCGCGTGCGCATCGACGGCGGCGCTCTGACCACGCAGCAGCTGCGTGTCATCGGCGAGGTCTCGCAGGAGTTCGCGCGCGGCACCGCCGACATCACCGACCGGCAGAACGTCCAGTACCACTGGATCCGCATCGAGGACGTCCCCGAGATCTGGAACCGGCTGGAGGGCGTGGGCCTGTCCACGGTCACCGCCTGCGGCGACACCCCGCGCGTGATGATCGGCTCCCCCGTCGCCGGCATCGCCGAGGACGAGATCATCGACGGCACGCCCGCGCTGGAGGAGATGAAGCGCCGCGTGCTGGGCAACAAGGCGTACTCGAACCTGCCGCGGAAGTTCAAGACGGCCATCTCCGGCTCGCCCGTGCTGGACGTGGTCCACGAGATCAACGACGTGGCGTTCGTCGGCGTACTCCACCCCGAGCACGGCCCCGGCTTCGACCTGTGGGTCGGCGGCGGCCTGTCCACCAACCCCAAACTGGGCGTTCGGCTGGGCACTTGGGTGGCGCTGGAGGACGTCCCGGACGTCTACGAGGGCGTGCTGTCCATCTTCCGCGACTACGGTTACCGGCGGCTGCGCAACCGCGCCCGCCTCAAGTTCCTGGTCGCCGACTGGGGGCCGGAGAAGTTCCGCCGGGTGCTGGAGGACGAGTACCTGCACCGCAGGCTGACCGACGGTCCCGCCCCCGAGCAGCCCCTCCAGCAGTGGCGCGACCACATCGGCGTGCACCGGCAGAAGGACGGCCGCTACTACGTCGGCTTCGCCCCGCGCGTCGGCCGCGTCGACGGCGCCACCCTGACGAAGGTCGCCGACCTCGCCGAGGCGCACGGCTCCGGCCGGGTCCGCACCACCGTCGAGCAGAAGATGATCGTCCTCGACGTCGAGCAGGAGCAGGTCGACTCGCTCGTCGAGGGCCTGGAGGCGCTGGACCTCACCGCCCGGCCGTCCTCCTTCCGGCGCGGCACCATGGCCTGCACCGGCATCGAGTTCTGCAAGCTCGCCATCGTCGAGACCAAGCAGCGCGGCAGCTCGCTGATCGACGAACTGGAGCGCCGCCTCCCGGAGTTCGACCAGCCCATCACCATCAACCTCAACGGCTGCCCGAACGCCTGCGCCCGTATCCAGGTGGCGGACATCGGTCTCAAGGGCCAGCTCGTCCTCGACGACAAGGGCGAGCAGGTCGAGGGTTACCAGGTGCACCTCGGCGGCGCGCTCGGCCTGGAGGCCGGGTTCGGCCGGAAGGTGCGCGGCCTGAAGGTCACCGCCGACGAACTGCCGGACTACATCGAGCGCGTGCTGAAGCGGTTCCAGGCCGAACGCGAGGACGGCGAGCGCTTCGCCGCCTGGGCCGCCCGCGCTTCCGAGGAGGCACTGTCGTGAGCGAGCGGGCCGCACCGTTCTACTGCCCCTACTGCGGCGACGAGGACCTCCGCCCGAACGAAGAGAGCCACGGGGCCTGGGAGTGCGCGGCGTGCAACCGGGCCTTCCGGCTGAAGTTCCTCGGGCTGCTCGCCCGGGGCCTCCAGCACGACGACGCAGGGGGAGAGCGGACATGACGACGATTCAGGAAGACCCGACGGCAGAGGACTTGAAGGCGCTGGCCGAGCAGGCGGGCCGGGACCTGGAGGACGCCTCCGCGCTGGAGATCCTCCAGTGGGCCGCCGAGAACTTCGGCAAGCGCTTCTGCGTGACCTCCTCGATGGAGGACGCGGTGGTCGCCCACCTCGCCTCCCGCGCCCTGCCCGGCGTGGACGTCGTGTTCCTCGACACCGGCTACCACTTCCCGGAGACCATCGGCACCCGCGACGCGGTCGAGGCCGTGATGGACGTCGACGTCATCACGATCACGCCGCGGCAGACGGTCGCCGAACAGGACGCCGAGTACGGCCCGAAGCTGCACGACCGCGACCCCGACCTGTGCTGCGAGCTGCGCAAGGTGCGGCCGCTGGAGGAGGGCCTGCGCGGCTACCTGGCGTGGGCGACCGGTCTGCGCCGCGACGAGTCCCCGACCCGCGCGAACACTCCGGTCGTCGGCTGGGACGAGAAGCGGCGGAAGGTCAAGATCTCCCCGATCGCCCGCTGGACCCAGGACGACGTGGACGCCTACGTCGCCGAACACGGCGTCCTCACCAACCCGCTGCTGATGGACGGTTACGCCTCCGTCGGCTGCGCGCCCTGCACCCGCCGGGTCCTGGCGGGCGAGGACGCGCGGGCCGGCCGTTGGGCCGGCCGTGCCAAGACGGAGTGCGGGCTGCACGCATGACGACGACCACCGAGACCCAGGAGAACCACGTGACCACCGGAGCCACCGTCTGGCTCACGGGTCTGCCGAGCGCCGGCAAGACCACCATCGCGTACGAGCTGGCCGCCCGGCTGCGCGAGGAGGGCCACCGCGTCGAGGTGCTGGACGGCGACGAGATCCGCGAGTTCATCTCGGCGGGCCTCGGCTTCAGCCGCGAGGACCGGCACACCAACGTGCAGCGCATCGGCTTCGTCGCCGAACTCCTCGCCCGCAACGGCGTGAAGGCGCTCGTCCCGGTGATCGCACCGTACGCCGACAGCCGCGAAGCCGTCCGCAAGCGCCACCAGGACAGCGGGGCGCCGTACGTCGAGGTGCACGTGGCGACCCCGGTCGAGGTGTGCTCCGTCCGTGACGTGAAGGGCCTGTACGCCAAGCAGGCGGCCGGCGAACTGTCCGGTCTCACCGGGGTCGACGACCCCTACGAGGAGCCGGAGACGCCCGACCTGCGCATCGAGTCGCAGCACCAGACCGTCCAGGAGTCCGCGGCCGCGGTGCACGCGCTGCTCACCGAAAGGGGACTGGCATGACGACGACCGTCGCCACCGTGGCGGAGGACACGGACAGCCCGTACGCGCTCTCCCACCTCGACGCGCTGGAGTCCGAGGCGGTGCACATCTTCCGGGAGGTGGCGGGCGAGTTCGAGCGGCCGGTGATCCTGTTCTCCGGCGGCAAGGACTCCATCGTCATGCTGCACCTGGCGCTGAAGGCGTTCGCGCCGGCGCCGGTGCCGTTCTCGCTGCTGCACGTGGACACCGGGCACAACTTCCCCGAGGTGCTGGAGTACCGGGACCGCACGGTCACCCGGCACAACCTGCGGCTGCACGTGGCGTCCGTGCAGGAATACATCGACCGGGGTGTCCTCAAGGAGCGCCCCGACGGCACCCGCAACCCGCTGCAGACGCTGCCGCTGACGGAGAAGATCCAGGGCGAGCGGTTCGACGCGGTCTTCGGCGGCGGGCGCCGCGACGAGGAGAAGGCCCGCGCCAAGGAGCGGGTGTTCTCGCTGCGCGACGAGTTCTCCCAGTGGGACCCGCGCCGCCAGCGCCCCGAGCTGTGGAACCTCTACAACGGCCGCCACGCGCCCGGCGAGCACGTCCGCGTCTTCCCGCTGTCCAACTGGACCGAGCTGGACGTGTGGCAGTACATCGCCCGCGAGGGCATCGAGCTGCCGGAGATCTACTTCGCCCACGAGCGCGAGGTGTTCCGGCGGGCCGGCATGTGGCTGACGGCCGGCGAGTGGGGCGGGCCGAAGGCGGGCGAGACCGTGGAGAAGCGGCGGGTGCGCTACCGCACGGTCGGTGACATGTCCTGCACCGGCGCCGTCGACTCGGACGCGACCACGCTGGACGCCGTGATCGCCGAGATCGCCGCCTCCCGGCTGACCGAGCGCGGCGCCACCCGCGCCGACGACAAGCTCTCCGAGGCCGCGATGGAAGACCGCAAGCGCGAGGGGTACTTCTAATCATGAGCACGATCACGACCGAGGAACTCTCGGCCACCACGCTGCTGCGGTTCGCCACCGCCGGCTCCGTCGACGACGGCAAGTCCACGCTCGTCGGACGGCTGCTGCACGACTCCAAGTCGATCCTCACCGACCAGCTGGAGGCCGTGGAGCGCGCCTCCGCGAGCCGCGGCCAGGACGGTCCCGACCTGGCGCTGCTGACGGACGGCCTGCGCGCCGAGCGCGAGCAGGGCATCACCATCGACGTCGCCTACCGCTACTTCGCCACCGCGCGCCGCCGGTTCATCCTCGCCGACACCCCCGGGCACGTGCAGTACACCCGCAACATGGTCACCGGCGCCTCCACCGCCGAGCTGACGGTGATCCTGGTCGACGCCCGCAACGGCGTCGTCGAGCAGACCCGCCGGCACGCCGCGATCGCCGCGCTGCTGCGCGTCCCGCACGTCGTCCTCGCCGTCAACAAGATGGACCTGGTCGACCACCGGGAGCCGGTGTTCGCCGCGATCGCCGAGGAGTTCACGGCGTACGCGACCGAGCTGGGCGTCCCGGAGGTCACCGCGATCCCGATCTCCGCGCTCGCCGGGGACAACGTCGTGGAGCCGTCCTCGAACATGGACTGGTACGGCGGCCCGACCGTGCTGGAGCACCTGGAGACGGTCCCGGTCAGCCACGACCTCAGCCACTGCCACGCCCGGCTGCCCGTGCAGTACGTGATCCGGCCGCAGACCGCCGAGCACCCCGACTACCGCGGCTACGCGGGCCAGATCGCCGCCGGTTCCTTCCGGGTCGGCGAGCGGGTCACCGTGCTGCCCTCGGGCCGCACCTCGCGGGTCTCCGGCATCGACCTGCTGGGCAGGCCGGTCGACGTCGCCTGGACCACCCAGTCGGTGACCCTCCTGCTGGAGGACGACATCGACATCTCGCGCGGCGACCTGATCGTGCCCACCAAGGACGCCCCGCCGACCACGCAGGACATCGAGGCGACCGTCTGCCACGTCGCCGACGCCCCGCTGACCGTCGGCCACCGGGTGCTGCTCAAGCACGGCACCCGCACGGTCAAGGCGATCGTCAAGGACATCCCGTCCCGGCTCACCCTCGACGACCTGTCGCTGCACCCGCACCCGGGGCGGCTCGTCGCCAACGACATCGGCCGGGTCAAGATCCGCACCGCCGAGCCGCTGCCGGTCGACTCCTACGCCGACTCCCGCCGCACCGGCTCGTTCATCCTGATCGACCCCAGCGACGGCACCACCCTCACCGCCGGCATGGTCGGCGAGTCGTTCGCCTCTCCGGAGCCCGTCAAGGACGAGCCCGAGGACGACGGGTGGGACTTCTGACATGACGGCCACCGACTACTGGTCCACGTTCGCCAAGGAGGGCGGCCGCGTCGGCAGCGGCGACCTCGGCAGCGGGCAGGGCGGAGTGACGCGATGTGTGCGCTGACGTACGCGCACCGCACGCGCGCCCGCACCCCCCACCGCCGTAGACGCAGACCTGCCGACCTCCCGGCCACGACCTGAGGTACGTGACCGCCGGGCCGACGAGAGGAACCCCTCCCGTGCCTGCCACCCATGCCGTCCGCCGCCGCTTCGCGGTCATGGCCGTCCTCCCCCTGCTCGCCCTCGCCGCCTGCGGCTACGGGTCCCAGGCCAAGGACGACGACACCGCGAAGGTCGCCGCCGGCGCCGAGAAGACCGACGGCCTCGACTCCGTCAGGATCGGCTACTTCGGCAACCTGACCCACGCCACCGCACTGGTCGGCCGCCGGCAGGGCATCTTCCAGAAGGAACTCGGCGCCACCAAGGCCGAATACGCCACCTTCAACGCCGGCCCGTCCGAGATCGAGGCCCTCAACTCCGGCTCCATCGACATCGGCTGGATCGGCCCGTCCCCGGCGATCAACGGCTGGACCAAGTCGAACGGCAAGAGCCTGAGGATCATCGGCGGTTCGGCGTCCGGCGGCGTGAAGCTGGTCGTGAACCCGAAGAAGGTCACGTCCCTGAAGGACGTCAAGGGCAAGAAGATCGCCACCCCGCAGCTGGGCAACACGCAGGACGTGGCGTTCCTCAACTGGATCGCCGACCAGGGCTGGAAGGTCGACGCGCAGAGCGGCAAGGGCGACGTCACGGTCGTCCGCAGCGACAACAAGGTGACGCCGGACGCGTTCGAGGCCGGTTCCGTCGACGGCGCCTGGGTGCCGGAGCCGACCGCGTCGAAGCTGGTCGCCGAGGGCGGCAAGGTGCTGCTGGACGAGGCGACGCTGTGGCCGGACAAGAAGTTCGTGATCACCAACATCATCGTGCGGCAGAGCTTCCTCGAGAAGCACCCGAAGGCCGTCGAGGCGGTCCTGAAGGCGTCGGTCGAGACCAACAAGTGGATCGCCGCCAACCCGGACAAGGCGAAGGCCGCGGCGAACAAGCAGCTGGAGGCCGACTCCGGCAAGGCCCTCCCGGCCGCCGTCCTCGACCCGGCGTGGGAGTCGATCCGGATCACCGACGACCCGCTGGCCGCCACCCTGAACACCGAGGCGGCGCACGCGGTCAAGGCCGGCCTGCTGGAGAAGCCCGACCTGAAGGGCATCTACGACCTCACGCTCCTGAACAAGGTCCTGAAGGCCGAGGGCGCGAGCACGGTCGACGACGCCGGTCTCGGCACCGGCTGAGGCAAGTCCGATGAGTATCCAGGAGGTGACGACCATGGCCACGACCACGACCCTCGTCAAGGCCGACGAGACCGTCGACCACGCGGCGCGCCTTGAGCACGTCTCGAAGTCCTTCACGGGGCCGGGCGGGCAGCAGCTGGTCCTGGACGACATCAGCATCGATGTCGCGCCGGGCGAGTTCGTCACCCTCCTGGGTGCCTCGGGCTGCGGCAAGTCCACGCTGCTGAACCTGGTGGCGGGCCTCGACGAGCCGACCGCCGGCACCATCACGACGGACGGCCGTCCGGCGCTGATGTTCCAGGAGCACGCCCTCTTCCCGTGGCTGACCGCGGGCAAGAACATCGAACTCGCCCTGAAGCTCAGGGGAGTTCCCAAGCCCGAGCGGCGCGGCAGGGCCGAGGAGCTGCTCGAACTCGTCCGGCTCAAGGGCGCCTACGGCAAGCGCGTGCACGAACTGTCGGGCGGCATGCGGCAGCGGGTGGCGATGGCCCGCGCGCTGGCCCAGGAGAGCAGCCTGCTGCTGATGGACGAGCCGTTCGCGGCGCTGGACGCCATCACCCGGGACGTGCTGCACGACGAACTGACCCGCATCTGGCAGGAGACCGGGCTGTCGGTCCTGTTCGTCACGCACAACGTGCGCGAGGCGGTACGGCTCGCCCAGCGCGTCGTGCTGCTGTCGTCCCGGCCGGGCCGCATCGCCCGCGAGTGGCGCGTCGGCATCCCGCAGCCGCGCCGCATCGAGGACGCTCCCGTGGCGGAACTGTCCCTCGAGATCACCGAAGTACTGCGTGGGGAGATCCGCCGCCATGGCCAGCACTGAGACGACGACGGCCCAGGACACCGGCAGCGTCGAGGCGGGCCTCGACGCGCTGGAGACCACGGCCACCGGCCGGACCCCGCTGCGGCAGACCGTCGTCGACAAGATCGTGCCGCCGGTCGTCGCGATCGCGGTGGTCCTGGTGGCCTGGCAGTTCCTCTTCGGCATCGTCGACGACCCCAGCAGGCTGCCCTCCCCCTCCGCCGTGGGCGGCCAGTTCGAGCAGGCCTGGCTGGAGGGCACGCTGCTCGGCTACATCTGGACCAGCGTCTCGCGCGGCCTGCTGGGCTTCTTCTTCGCGCTGCTGATCGGCACCCCGCTGGGGCTGCTGGTGGCGCGGGTGAAGTTCGTGCGGGCGGCGCTCGGGCCGATCCTGTCCGGGCTGCAGTCGCTGCCGTCCGTGGCGTGGGTACCGCCGACCGTGATCTGGCTGGGCCTGAACAACTCGATGATGTACGCGGTGATCCTGCTCGGCGCGGTGCCGTCCATCGCCAACGGCCTGGTGTCGGGTGTCGACCAGGTGCCGCCGCTGTTCCTGCGGGCGGGCCGCACCATGGGCGCCACGGGCGTGAAGGGCACCTGGCACATCACCCTGCCGGCCGCGCTGCCCGGCTATGTGGCGGGCCTGAAGCAGGGGTGGGCGTTCTCGTGGCGCTCGCTGATGGCCGCGGAGATCATCGCCTCCTTCCCCGATCTCGGCGTCGGACTGGGCCAGTTGCTGGAGAACGGCCGCAACGCCAGCGACATGGCGATGGTGTTCGAGGCGATCCTGCTCATCCTGTTCGTCGGCATCGCCATCGACCTGCTCGTCTTCAGCCCGCTGGAGCGGTGGGTGCTGCGCAGCCGCGGCCTGCTGGTGAAGGGCTGAACCGCCATGTCCCGACCGGTCCTTCTCGTCGTCGCCCACGGCAGCCGCGACCCACGGCACGCCGCGACCGTGCACGCCCTCGTCGGGCGGGTGCGGTCGCTGCGGCCGGGGCTGCGCGTGGAGACCGGCTTCCTGGACTTCAACGTCCCGTCCGTGCACGGGGTGCTGGAGTCCCTGGCGGCTCAGGGCGTCCGTGACGTGGTGGCCCTCCCGCTGCTGCTGACGCGTGCCTTCCACGCCAAGGCGGACATCCCGGCGGTCCTCAGGGCCGCGCCACCGCGGCTGCGGATCCGTCAGGCGGACGTGCTCGGCCCGTCGCCGCTGCTGCTGTCCGCCCTGGAGCGGCGGCTGTCGGAGGCGGGACTGACGCCCGCCGACAAGTCCTCGACCGGGGTCGTGCTGGCCTCGGCGGGGTCCTCGGACCCGGAGGCGATCGCAGTGATCGCTGATATCGCGCGGGAGTGGCGGCACACCGGTTGGTGCGCCGTGCGGCCTGCGTTCGCCTCCGCGGCACTGCCCCGCACCGAGGACGCGGTGCGCGAGCTGCGGGCGCTGGGCTGCTCCCGGGTGGCGGTCGCCCCGTACGTCCTGGCCCCGGGTTTCCTGCCGGACCGCATCGCGCGGGGCGCGGCGGAGGCGGACGTCCTCGCCGACGTGCTCGGCCCGGCGCCCGAGGTGGCGCGGCTGCTGCTGGAGCGGTACGACGCGGCGCGGGTGCCGCTGGCGGCGGCTGTCGGCGCCTGAGCGCTCCGCCGGGTTCGCCGGGAATCACCGCGCCGGTACGGGCCTCGTTCGTCTGCCGCGCCGTCGTGGCCGGTCGCGCGGTTCCCGGTACCTCTTCGGGGCGCTAGTCGAAGGACAGGGCGCCGGTGCGGGTGCGCTTGAGTTCGAAGAAGTCCGGGTGGGTGGCCAGGACGCGGAAGCTGTCGAAGAGTTCGGCCGCCCGTGCCCCGCGCGGAACCGCCCGCAGCACCGGTCCGAACCACACCGTGCCGTCGACGTGCACGGTCGGCGTGCCGACGTAGCCGCCCGACTCCGGCTCGGCGCCCGCCCGGTGGCTGCGGCGCACCGCCTCGTCGTACGACGGGTCGTGCGCGGCGGCGGCGAGGCCGGCGTCGAGTCCGAGTTCGGCGAGCGCCTCGGCGGTCACGGCGTCGAAGTCGCCGGCCGCGCGTTCGTGGATGCGGGTGCCGAGCGCGGTGTACAGGTCGCGCAGGATCTTCTCGCCGTGCCGTTCGGCGGCGGCGACGGCGACCCGGACCGGGCCGATCGACCGGTCGACCAGGTCGCGGTACCAGTCGGGCAGCTCGTTGCCGGTGTTGTGCAGGTAGAGGCTCATCACGTGGAAGCGGAGGTCGAGCGGGCGTTCCCGCTCGACCTCCAGCAGCCAGCGCGAGGTGATCCAGGCGAAGGGGCAGGCGGGGTCGAACCAGAAGTCGACGCGGGTGGGTGATCCGTTCGTCATGCCCTCGACGCTAGCCGCCAGGTGGTACAGCGTCTCGATCCAATCGGACGCCGTCTCACCGGCCCAATGCGGTGCGGGACAGGCGCGGGTCGCGTCCGCCGGCGGCGAGCGCGCGGTCGAATGCGGGCGCGTCCCCGGGCACCGGCACCGGATCGGCGAAGCCGTCGTACTGCCGGTAGAGGTCGCCGTGTTTCTCGACCACGTCGAGCACGAAGCGGGCCGCCCCGGGCGAGATGCGCAGTTCCTGGCCGGTGACGGTGGCGACGTCCCAGCCGTGCACCGCCATCTCCTTGACGACCAGGGAGGCGATGTCGACGGCGGCCACCTTCGCCATGCCGAGATCGATCTCGCCCTGCCAGGCCGCGGGGTCGGCCCAGGCCGCGACGGCGCGCTGCAGCCGGTCGGCGTACGCCTCGGCCCAGCCGGGCTCCGCGGTGAAGTCGCGGGAGGTCAGCTCCTCGGGGAGCTCCTTGCGCAGCGCGCGGTGCTCCAGGCCGTGGGAGGTGTAGAGGACCCAGTGGTTGACCAGCGCCCGGACGTCCCAGTCGGGGCAGTGGGTGGGTTCGCTCAGCCGGTCCGCCGGGACGCCGCGCGCGATACGGGCGGCCTCGGCGGCGCATTCGGCCAGGTGAGCGTGAATCTCGTCGGTTCCGGGGGTCAGGTCGTCGTGCGTCATGCACACCACGCTAGGGAAAGCCCGCCGAGGACTCTTGAACAAACGCGACACCCGCCCCGGGGGACCCGCTCACAGGGCCACGGCGGTGAGTTCCGCCAGCTTCAGCACGGTGTTCCAGTTGCGGGTCGTGGCGACGACGCCGTCGGTGATCCGCGGCTTCGCGAGGTGTCCGGCGAGCTTGGAGCGGCCGAGGCCGTCGGGCGCGTACAGGTACAGCGCGCGGTCGCCGAGCCGGAACTCCTCCGGCAGGTAGGCGCCCCGGTCGAGCGCGGCGAACCGCTCCTCGTCCACCGGCGCGGAGAAGTAGGTGACGTGGAGCTGCTTGGGCTCCAGGTCGGCGGCGGGGAACGGGCAGGCCGCGGCGACCGCCCGCAGATAGGCGTGGTCGCGCACGATGACGTCGACGCCGAACCCGAAGCGCTGCTCGATCGCCCGCGCGAGCTCGGCGGCCAGGGACTCCTCGTCGCCGTGGCCGGCCGTGAAGACGGCCTGGCCGCTCTGCAGATAGGTCCGCACGCGGTCGTGCCCGAGGCTCTCCACGACCGCGCGCAGCTCGGCCATCGGGACCTTCCGCGCGGACCCCACGTTGACCCCGCGCAACAGTGCCGCATACGTCGTCGCCATCGGCCCACCCTAAGGCCACCCTGAGAGCCCGACGCCGCCTCCGCAAGGGGCGGGACCGGCGGACGGCGGCCGGGTCGCGGCCCGTCTCCCTGATCGCCGTCCCCTAGGAGAACCGGTGAATGTAGGGGGTCGCCATCCTCCCCAGTGGTGAGGGCACGGTGTCCGGACGGATGACCCGGGGCCCCGGCACTTCACCGGGCAGTACGACGAGATGTCCTTATGCGGCCCATACCGTCGTTACGGAAGGGGGCGGCAAGGAGCTGCCACCGCGTACGAAGGGGCAGGCCCGTCATGAAGAACCGAGAGGCGCAGGTACGGGGGTTCGCCGCCCGGGCCGGCGGCTGGAGCGCCCGGCACCGCTGGGCGGCCGTCGGCATCTGGGTGCTGTTCGTCGTCCTGGCGATGGGGCTCGGTTCGGCGGCGGGCCGTGTCGACGTCAAGGACAGCGACCAGCTGAGCGGCGAGACGCACACCGCCGCGAAGATAGTCGAGGACGCCGGGATCGTGGAGCCGGCCGGTGAGACGGTCCTGATCCAGGCCGAGGGGGGCGGACTCAAGGCCACGGACGCCGAGTTCAGGGCCGCGGTCGCGTCGGTCGTCGAGGCCGTCGAGGCCACCGGCAAGGTCACGGACGTGAAGTCCCCGTACGACACGCGCACCATCTCCCGGGACGGCCGCAGCGCGCTGGTGCAGTTCGACATGCGCGGCGACTCCGAGACCGCGGGCGAGCGCGTGGAGCCGGTGCTCAAGGCCGTCGCGGGGGTCCAGAAGGACCACGAGACGCTGCGGATCGAGGAGATCGGCGGCGCCAGCATGATGAAGACGTTCGACGACGCGTTCGGGGACGACTTCCAGAAGGCCGAGTACTCGGCGGTGCCCGTGGCCCTCGGCATTCTGCTCATCGCGTTCGGCGCCCTCGTGGCCGCGCTGCTGCCGGTCGCGCTGGCGATCACCGCGATCATCGCGACGATGGGCCTGATGGGCGTCGTCAGCCATCTGCAGCCGATGAGCGACACCGCCAACTCCGTGATGCTGCTGGTGGGTCTGGCGGTCGGCGTCGACTACTGCCTGTTCTACCTGCGCCGCGAGCGTGAGGAGCGCGCCGCCGGGCGGGACGCGCAGACGGCCCTCAGGGTCGCCGCCGCCACCAGCGGCCGGGCGATCGTCGTCTCCGGTGTCACGGTGTGCGTGGCGATGGCGGGCATGCTGTTCACCGGTCTCGCCGAGTTCGAGGCGATGGGCCTGGCGTCGCTGATGGTGGTGGCGGTCGCCATGGTCGGTTCGGTCACCGTGCTGCCCGCGCTCCTGTCGCTGCTGGGCGAGCGGGTGGAGAAGGGGCGCATCCCCTTCCTGCACAAGGCCATGCGGCGCCGTGCCAGCCGCGGCGACGGGGGCAGCCGGTTCTGGACGGCGGTGCTGCGCGGGGTGCTCGCCAGGCCGCTGGTGTCCGTGCTGGTGGCGGCGGGCGCGCTGCTGGCGATCGCGGCTCCCGCGGTCGGCATGAAGACCCAGAACCTCACGCTGAACCAGGAGTTCGGCGACTCGCTGCCGATCGTGCAGACGTACAACCGGGTCAACGACGCCTTCCCGGGCGGCTCGGAGCCGGCCGAGGTGGTCGTCAAGGCGAAGGACATCAACGCCCCCGAGGTGAAGGACGCGCTCGCCGCGTTCCGCGACCGGGCGATCAGCTCGGGCGCCTCGCGCGGCCCCGTGCAGATCACGCTGCACGACGCGCAGAACGTCGCCTACGTGTACGTCCCGCTGGTCGGCGGCTCCGACCTGGACAAGGCCGGGGCGAGCCTGGAGAAGCTGCGCGACGAGGTGCGGCCGGCCACCCTCGGCAAGGTCGACGGCGTCCAGGCGCCGATCACCGGACAGGTCGCCGGCTCGCACGACTTCAACGACCAGCTCGCCGGCGCGGTCATCCCGGTGTTCGCGTTCGTGGTGGTCTTCGCCTTCGCGCTGATGCTGCTGTCGTTCCGCTCGCTGACGATCGCGATCACCTCGATCGTGCTCAACCTGCTGTCGGTGGGCGCCGCGTACGGCATCCTCGTCGCCGTCTTCCAGCACGGCTGGGGCGCCTCCCTGGTCGGCGCGGAGGGCGTCGGCGCCATCATCACCTGGCTGCCGCTGTTCCTGTTCGTCATCCTGTTCGGACTGTCGATGGACTACCACGTGTTCGTGGTGTCCCGGATCCGCGAGGCGCGCCTGCGCGGCCGTACGACGGAGGACGCGATCCGGCACGGGGTGGTCACCACGGCCGGCGTCGTCACCAGCGCCGCGGTCATCATGGTCGCCGTCTTCGCGATCTTCGGCACGCTGTCCATGCAGTCCATGAAGCAGATGGGCGTGGGCCTCGCGGCCGCGGTGCTGATCGACGCGACGGTCATCCGCGGCGTGCTGCTCCCGGCGGTGATGGCGCTGCTCGGCGAGCGCAACTGGTACCTGCCGCGCTGGATGCACCGGCTGCCCGACCTCACGCACGACGAGTCGGCGGAGGCGGTCGTGCACGACACGCACGGTACGCACGGCACGCGCGACGACGAGGGCGAGCCGGTGACCGTCTGATCCCGTCCGGTCCCACCCGGCACAGCCGGAACCGCGGGCCCGTCGGACTCCCCTCCCCGGGGGCCGACGGGCCCGCGCCGTTTCCCCGGGCGCGCGTACGGCCCGACCCGGGCGCGCGCGTACGGCCCGACCCGGGCGCGCGTACGGCCCGACCCAGGCGCGCGTACGGCCCGACCCGGGCGCGCGTACGGCCCGACCTGGGCGGATGCGACACTGGCCGACGGGCGGCGGGAGTTCCGGGCCGTCCGCGGCGGGCGTACGACGCCCCACAGGGACGAGACACGGAGGCGGACATTGGACGAGGCACGGGCGCGGGAGGTACTGGCCGCGGCAGGGGTGCTGCCCGGCCCGGCGGGGGAGGCGCGGCTGCTCGCCCTGGGCGAGAACGCGGTGTTCGCCGCCGGTGACCTCGTCGTCAAGGTGGGCCGGGACGCCGAACTCCTGGACCGGGCGCGCCGGGAACTGGACGTCGCGCTGTGGCTCGCCGGGGCGTGCGTGCCGGCGGTGCGGGCGGCGCGGCCCGAGCCGCTGCTCGTGGCGGGGCACCCGGTGACCGTGTGGCACCGGCTGCCCGACGCCGTACGGCCCGCAGAGCCCCGGGACCTGGCCGGGCTGCTGCGGATCGTGCACGCCCTGCCCGCCCCGCCGTTCGCCCTGCCGCCGCGCGAGCTGCTGGGCGGCGTGGAACGCTGGCTGCGGCTCGCGGGGGACGCCGTCGACCCGGCGGACGCGGCGTATCTGCGCGAGCGCCGCGACGGTTTCGCGGCGGCCGCGGCCGCCCTCACGCCGCACCTGCCGCCCGGCCCCATCCACGGGGACGCGCTCCCCCGCAACGTGCACGTCGGCCCGGACGGCCCGGTCCTGGTCGACCTGGAGACCTTCTCCGCCGACCTGCGGGAGCACGACCTGGTGGTCCTGGCCCTGTCCCGCGACCGCTACGGGCTGCCCGCCGAGGCCTACGACTCCTTCACCGAGGCCTACGGCTGGGACGTGCGCGAGTGGGACGGCTGCTCGGTGCTGCGCGGCGCGCGGGAGACGGCGAGCTGCGCGTGGGTCGCCCAGCACGCGCCGGGCAACCCGAAGGCGCTGGCCGAGTTCCGGCGGCGGGTGGCGTCGCTGCGGGACGGGGACGAGACGGTGCGGTGGTACCCGTTCTGAGCGCCTGAGCGACAGCTAGCAGGCGTCGGCGTCCCGTTCCTGGATGGTGTCGGCGGCGCGGCGAAGCTCCGCCAGGACCGTGCGGACCGCCGTGCGGGCCGTGCGTTCGGGCCGGTACAGCACGTCGATGTGGCGTCGCGCCCGCACTCCGGCGAGCGGTCTGAGGACCAGCGCGGGATGCGGGCGGGTGGTCCAGCGCGGCATCAGCGCGATGCCGCCGCCGGCCGCCACCGCCTCGGCGACCACCGCGAACTCGTTGATGCGGTGGACCAGTCGCAGCCGCCGTCCGGCCGCGGCGGCGATCGCCTCGACGGTCGCCATCACCGGGAAGCCGTCGTGCACGGTGATCCACGGCTCGTCGGCCACGTCGTGCGGGGTGACGCCGGCCTTCGCGGCCAGCGGGTGCCCGGCGGGCATCGCCACGTCCAGCGGCTCGCGCAGCAGTGTGGTCGCGGACACCGTGCCCGGCCACGGCGGAGCGTGCTCCAGACGGTGGGCGAGGACGAGGTCGTAGTCCCGGGTGAGCCGGGGGAAGTCCTCCTGCGGGACGTCCTCGTCGGCCAGCCGCGGCACCGGACCGCCCGGCCCGGCGAGCGCGCGCAGCAGCGGCGGGAAGAACGCGGAGCCCGCGCTGTGGAACGCCGCCACCGACACCTCCGCGTCCGGCCGGGCGACGAACTCCTCCACGGTGTGCCGGGCCCGCGCGAGCGCGGTCTCCACCTCGGCCGCCGCGCCCGCCAGCGCCTGCCCGGCGTCGGTGAGCACCAGCCGCCGGCCCTGGCGCTCGGTCAGCGGCACGGGGATCGCCCGCTGCAGCAGCCGCAGTTGCTGCGAGATCGCCGACGGGGTCACCAGCAGCGCGTCGGCGACCGCCGTGACACTGCCCAGTTCGCCGAGCTCCCGCAGGATCCGCAGCTGCCGTTCGTCCATGGCGGCAAGTGTAGGCCCACGATGTAGAACTCCTAAAAGATCCTTTTAGGAGGTGGCTCTGGGCTTCACGGTGGTCCGTGGTGCACCGTGGGCGGGTGTCCGACGTCCGCCGTACCGATGCGGTACTCCTCCTTGTCGCGCTCGTCTGGGGTTCCAGCTACCTGTCCGCCCAGACCGCCACGGCCGCGCTGCCCGTCCTGCTGGTGCTGTTCGCCCGCTACGCCCTCTCCGCGCTCGCCTGTCTCGCGCTCGTCGCCGGCCGGCGGCGCGGGCCGCGGCGGTGGACGCGGGAGGAGGTGCGGGCCGGGGTGCCGCTGGGGCTCACCCAGGCCGCGGTCCTCGTCGTGGAGACGTACGGCGTCGCCCACACCACCGCCGCCAACGCGGGCCTGATCATCAGCCTGACCATCGTGCTCACCCCGCTCCTGGACCGCGGCGGCCGGCGCGGCACGCTGCCGCCGTCGTTCTTCGCGGCGGCCGGCGTGTGCGTGCTGGCGGTCGCGCTGCTGATGTCCGGCACCGGCTTCCACGCGCCGCGCCTCGGTGATCTGCTGATGCTCGGCGCCGCACTGGTGCGGGCGGTGCACGTGGCGCTCGTCGGCCGGCTCACCGCGGGCCGGGCGATCCGGCCCGCGCAGCTGACGACCGTGCAGACCCTCGTCGGCACGGCGCTGTTCCTCCCCGCCGCCGCCTCCGGCCTGCCGGCCCTGACCGGCGCCGGGCCGGCGATCTGGGCCCAGTTGCTGTATCTCGCCCTGTTCTGCAGCGTGTTCGCGTTCCTCGCCCAGACCTGGGCCGTGCAGCGCACCTCCGCGAGCCGGGCCAGCCTGCTGCTGGGCACCGAACCGGTCTGGGCCGTCGCGGTGGGCATCGCCCTCGGCGGCGAACACCTCACCCCGCTCACCGCCCTCGGCGCCACCATGATGGTCGCCGGCACCTACTGGGGCCAGTCCGTGGAACGCACCCACCGCACCGCGCCCCCGGACGGCACCGACACCCGCACCCGCGACACCCCCGACGCCACCGACGCCACCGACACCCCCGGAACCCAGGACGCCACCAACACCCGCGACGTCCGCGACACCCAGGACGAGGACCTCCGATGCCGGACCACGACACCTACCAGCGTCTGATCTCCCTGCTCGACGACTCCCGCGTCGACTACAAGCTCATCGACCACGAGCCCGAAGGCGCCACCGACACCGTGAGCGCGCTGCGCGGGCACCCGGCGTCCGAGGCCGCGAAGTGCATCGTGCTGCGGGTCAAGGTCGACCGCCGCACCACCCGGCACGTCCTCGCGGTCGTCCCCGGGGACCGGCGCGTGGACCTGGACGCCGTACGGACCCTGTTCGCGGCACGGTACGCCGGGTTCAGCGACGCGGAGACGGCCGAGCGGCTGGCCCGTGCGGTGCCCGGCAGCGTGCTGCCGTTCAGCTTCGACCCGGATCTGGAACTCGTCGCCGACCCGGAGGTGGTGGCGCGGGCGCACCTCTACTTCAACGCCGCCCGCCTGGACCGCTCGCTGCGCATGTCGGGCGCGGACTACGCCCGGGTGGCGCTGCCCCGCGTGGCGCCGATCGCGGGTCCCGCGCCCGCCTGACGGAAGAGGAGGACGACGGGCGAGCGGACGACGGGCGGTGAGTGACGGGCGGGCGGACGACGGGCCGTGGGTGACGGGCGGGCAGGTCACACGGTCTCGTCCGCCGGTTCGCGCAGCGGCCACGTCCCGTCCACCACCGCCGCCGAGTCCCCCTTGCGGCGCAGGAACGACTGGAAGTCCGCCGCCCACTCGGCGTACCACTCGATCTGACGGCGGTGCAGCTCCGCCGGGCCGAGGGCCGCGATCTTGGGGTGGCGGCCGGCTATCGCGCGGGCCAGACGGGCCGCGGCGAGCGCGTCGGCGGCGGCGTCATGGGCGGCGTCCAGCGGGACGCCGTACTCCGTGCAGACCGCCTCCAGGTTGCGCTTGCCGCGCCGGTAGCGGTCGACCCAGCGGTCGATGGTGTACGGGTCGACGACCGGAGCGGGGTCGCGCCCGCCGAGGCGGTCCCGCAGCGACGGCAGCCCGTGCCGGCGCAGCTCCGCGGAGAGCAGGCTCAGGTCGAAGGCCGCGTTGTAGGCGACGACCGGCACGCCCGCCTCCCAGTACCCCACGAGGACGTCCGCCATGGCGTCCGCGACCAGGTCGGCCGGCCGGCCCTCGGCGGTCGCGCGCGCGTTGCTGATCCCGTGCACGGCCACCGCGTCGGCCGGGATCTCCACGCCCGGGTCCGCCAGCCACTCCCGGCGTCCCAGCGGCTGCCCGTCCCTGACCTCGATCACGGCCCCCGTGACGATGCGTGCCTCGCGCGGGTCCGTCCCCGTCGTCTCCAGGTCGAAGCCGACCAGCAGCTCCCGGTGCCAGCCCATCGGCGGCCCCCCTTCTCGTGGTGCTCTCCCCCAGTGGCCTCCACCATCGCACGGGCCACTGACAATCGGCGGACCGCGTTCCGCTCGCACCGGGTTCCGCCCGCCTGCGGGACGGTTCAGGACACCGGCCGCGAGTCCGTCCAGGCCAGCTCGAACTCCTCGCGATAGGTGGGGAAAAGCCCGGAATCGATCGCTTCGTCCCGTTCGCCCGGCTTGACCATCCGGCTGCCGTTGCGCAGCACCAGTACCGGCGCCTCCATGCCGCGCGAGCGCCGCAGGTAGGACTGCACGACGGCGACGCCGTCCGGGCCGTCCCCGTCGACGAGGTAGGCCGTGAAGCGCGGCGTCTCGTCGTACACCTGGATCTCGAAGGCGCCCGGGTCGCGCAGCCGGGAGCGCACCCGCCGCATGTGCAGGATGTTCATCTCCACCGCGCGGCTCAACTCGCCGCGCTTCATGCCCAGTTCCCGCTCACGGCGCTTGACGGCGCTGGACGCCGGGTTCAGGAACAGCAGCCGGACCCGGCAGCCGGCGTCGGCCAGGCGCACCAGGCGGCGGCCGGAGAAGTTCTGCACGAGCAGGTTGAGGCCGATGCCGACGGCGTCGATGCGGCGGGCGCCGCCGAAGATGTCCTCAGCGGGGAACTGGCGCATCAGCCGCACCCGGTCGGAGTGCACGGCGACCACGTCCGCGTACCGGTCACCGACCAGGTCCTCCACCGCGTCCACCGGCAGCCGGAGCGCGGACGGCACGTCGCCGCCCGTGCCGAGTGTCTCCAGCAGCCTGGCCGAGGCCCGCTCGGCCTGGTTGAGGACGGCCTCGGACAGGGCCCGGTTGCGGGAGACGACGTTGCGGGTGACCTCCAGCTCGTCCAGGGCCAGTTCGACGTCCCGGCGGTCGTCGACGTACGGCTGGAAGCACGGCCAGTGCTGCACCATCAGCTCGCGCAGCTGGGGCAGGGTGAGGAAGCTCAGTGTGTTGTCGTCGGCCGGGTCGAGCAAGTAGCCCTTGCGGCGGCTGACTTCGCGTACGGCGACCGCCCGCTGCACCCATTCCTGGCCGGCCGGCCCGGCCGCGGCGACGACCCAGTCGTCGCCGTGGACGGGTTCGTAGACCGGCCGCAGCACCGCGGCCACGACCGCGCGCATCCGCTGTTCGACGAGGTTCAGCCAGATGTACGCGCGGCCGGCCCGCTGGGCGCGTGTCCGTACCTCACGCCAGGCGTCGGCGTCCCAGTCCAGCTCCGGCCCGATGGACGTCGTCTCCATCGGCCGGGCCAGCGACACCGTGCCGGGCGGGGTGTCCGTGGAGTTCCCCTCGTGACCCTCGTCACCAGGGGGCAGCTCCAGCCCTCCCGAGCCCACCCGCGCACCGCCTTCCGCTCCCCGGGCACTTCCCGTCCCAACGATCAAGGAAGCCTACTCCGGGAGCGGTCGGCGGTGCAGCCGGATGGACAGGGTGGTTCTCAACTACGCGGACGCCAGTGGCCGTTCTGCCACCCGAGCTCGTCCGGAGTGAGCGGATTCATAGCCGTGACGTCCCTCGGGGCGATGGCGAACCCCTGCCAGTGGATCGGCATGGGCTGCTGGTCCTCGTCCCGGGCTATGTGGTGGAAGCCCACATTCATCCACACGATCGGGTGAGTGAGCGTCTGCCCATTGACCCACGTGTCGACGGATTTGCCCGAACCGGCGGGGCAGCCGCCGGTGTTGTTGCTGGCGAACTGCTCGCACTTGTTGTACTGGGTGAAGTAGACGTCGTGCTTGGTGAAGCCGCGCCCCGGGTACCGGGTGGTGGTTCCCGGCACGATCTCGTACGAGCGCGGGTGCCCGTCCTTGTTCTTGCCGGTCGCGCTCACCACGCGCCACCAGCGGTAGGTCTTGGCGTCGCCCGCGAGTTCCTTGGTGACCTTGGTGCGGGTGGTCTTGTTGGTCGGGGCCTGCTGGCCGCGGGCGGGCGCGGTGACCTTGGAGTCGTACTGCTCGACCTTGGTCTTGGAGGAGCCGTCGAGGCCGAAGTCGAGCCGCCAGAAGACGTTGTGGCTGTGACTGGTGGCGTAGGCCTTGGCGCCCTTGCCGATGGGCCAGCCGCGGCCGTCGCCGGCGTCGTAGTCGTCGTAGGAGAGGCTGCCGGTGGCGCCGACGTTCATGTCGACCGTGCCGTCGTCCTGGAAGCGCCACTCGGTCATGTACTCGTACCAGCCGACCTGGTTGACCGTGTAGACGAGGAGGTCCGTGCCCTGGGCCTGGTAGACCTTGTTGGCGCTGTCGCCCTGCATGCGGTAGGCGTGGCCGCGGGAACGGGTCGTGGTGCACAGGCCGTTGACGTTCGGGTGCTGCGGGTCCCAGGCGTCCGGCACCTTGACCGTCTTGATGGTGCCGCCGGGGCACTCGCCCGGCGCCAGGTTGACCAGGCCCTGGGCGAAGCCGAAGCCGGTCAGGTCGTCGTACTCGACGCTGCCGTCGTCGTAGGGGACGTCGATCTGGGCCAGCCGGGCGCTGTTGAGCACCTTGATCGGGGCGCTCTCGCCCTTGGGCTGGTAGGAGACGTCGTTCAGGACGAGGCCGGCCTTGCTGTCGTAGCGCCAGCACATCCGCCAGGTCGTGCCGCCGGCGAGCTTCTGCTCGATCTTGTAGGAGGCGCTGCAGTCGGCGGCGGCAGCGGCGGCTCTCGGCTGGGCGGCAGCGGCGGTCCTCGGCTGGGCGGCCGCCGGCCCCGCGCCGGCCGTCGCGCCGGCGGCCAGCGCGGCCACCGACAGGCCCACGGCCGCACGCGTGCGGACGCGGCCGGTTCCCCGCGGCCGGACGCCGCCGATCGAACTCTCTGTGCGCATGAAGAAGTGACTCCCCTGCAGGAGATGCGGGTCGGAAAAGTGGACGGGCCGCGGCTCAGCGGCGGTCGAGCTCGGCGACCTTGCGGGCGCTCAGGTCGATCACGATCGAACGGGCGTCGATCCACGGGCCGTTCTTGACCTTCGGGAACAGCCGCACGCAGCGGTGCTCGCCGCACCGGTCGAGCACGGCGGGCCGGGCGCCGGGGACCGCCCGGTACACCGCGCCGTTGAACAGCAGCTGGTCCGGGGAGGTCAGTTCCTTGCCGGTGGCGTCCTTGTAGTCGGCGCGCAGGCCGGCGCCGAGCGGGTCGGCGATCAGCAGCCGGGCCGCCTCGGCGTTCTCGGCACGGCTCAGCGGCGGCTGCACGCCGTGCTGGACACCGGTCCGCACCACTTTCCCGGTGTCGAGGTCGACGGTCCTGGTGACGAGCGTGTCGTTCTTGTAGTCGTAGAAGGTGACGTCGGCGCGGCGCGGCGCGTCCGCCCCGGCGTCCGCGTCGTCCGTGTTCTCGGGGTCCGCGAGGTCCACGGTCAGGCGCTGCGCGCCGCGCTCGCCCTCGACGTCCTCGGCGCCGCTCAGCGGCTGCCGGCCGGCGGCGAGCCGCTCGGCCCGCGCGATCTCGTCGTCGGTCAGCGGGTCGCCGCCCCTGCCCCGGTCCCCCTCGGCGGGCGCCTGCTCGACGACGCCGGGCCGGACCGCGCCGTCACCGGCCTGCTGTCCCGCCTGCCGCGCCGCCCGGTCGCCCGCCCCGGTCCCCCCGCCCTCGTCGGCCCCCGCCGTCCCCGGCAGCGTGACCGCGGCCATCACGGCGGTCCCCGCCGCCGCGACGGCCGCACCGGCCACCACCTTGCCCAGATGACGGTGCACTGATCCGCGCACATTTCCCCCTGCTCCCCCTGGTCACGGGAGTGTCTGTCTGCCCCACCGGTTCGGCATACCGCGTATGCACTGGTCGACCGGTAAGAGGGACGTAAGTCATAGGTGGTTCCCTCACTTTCCGGGAGACTCGAAGTGAAGGCGCCACCGAGGGCGCGCTCCACCTGAAAGAGTCGTATCCATGCAGGTCTGGCCTGGCGAGGCGTATCCGCTCGGTGCCACGTACGACGGCGCCGGCACCAACTTCGCGGTCTTCACGGAGGCCGCGGACCGAGTAGAGCTGTGTCTGCTGCACGACGACGGCTCGGAAACGGCGGTGGAACTGCGCGAGAGCGACGCGTTCGTACGGCACGCGTACGTGCCCGGGATCATGCCCGGGCAGCGTTACGGCTTCCGTGTGCACGGCCCGTACGCCCCCGAGCGCGGGCTGCGCTGCAACTCCGCGAAACTGCTGCTCGATCCGTACGCGCGTGCGATCAGCGGCAAGGTGCGCTGGGGCGAGGAGGTGTACGGCTACCACTTCGACGCGCCCGACAGGCGCAACGACCTCGACTCGGCGCCGCACACCATGACGTCGGTCGTGGTCAACCCGTACTTCGACTGGGGCGACGACCGCCCGCCGAGGCGCGGCTACCACGAGACGGTGATCTACGAGGCCCACGTCAAGGGCCTCACCATGCGGCACCCGGGGCTGCCCGAGGAACTGCGCGGGACGTACGCGGGGCTCGCGCACCCGGTGATCATCGAGCACCTGGTGGAGCTGGGGGTGACGGCGCTGGAACTGATGCCGGTCCACCAGTTCGTCAACGACCACCGACTGGTCGACATGGGCCTGAACAACTACTGGGGCTACAACACGATCGGGTTCTTCGCCCCGCACAACGCGTACGCCTCCTGGGGCGACCGCGGCCAGCAGGTCCTGGAGTTCAAGTCGGCGGTGCGGGCGCTGCACGAGGCCGGCATCGAGGTCATCCTCGACGTGGTCTACAACCACACCGCCGAGGGCAACCACCTGGGGCCGACGCTGTCCTTCAAGGGCATCGACAACGCGCAGTACTACCGGCTGACGGACGATCCCCGGTACTACATGGACACCACGGGCACCGGGAACTCCCTGCTCATGCGGTCCCCGCACGTCCTGCAACTGATCATGGACTCGCTGCGGTACTGGGTCACCGAGATGCACGTCGACGGCTTCCGCTTCGACCTCGCGGCCACGCTCGCGCGGCAGTTCCACGAGGTGGACCGGCTGTCGTCGTTCTTCGACCTGGTGCAGCAGGATCCCGTGGTCTCCCAGGTGAAGCTGATCGCCGAGCCGTGGGACGTCGGCGAGGGCGGCTACCAGGTGGGCAACTTCCCGCCGCTGTGGACGGAGTGGAACGGCAAGTACCGCGACACGGTGCGGGACCTGTGGCGCGGCGAGCCGCGGGCGCTGGCGGAGTTCGCCTCCCGGCTGACGGGGTCCTCGGACCTCTACCAGTCCGACGGCCGCCGTCCACTGGCCTCGATCAACTTCGTGACCTGCCACGACGGCTTCACCCTGCACGACCTGGTGGCGTACAACGACAAGCACAACGAGGCCAACGGCGAGGACAACCGGGACGGCGAGAGCCACAACCGGTCCTGGAACTGCGGCGCCGAGGGCGAGACCGACGATCCGGGGATCCTGGAGCTGCGGGCCCGGCAGATGCGCAACTTCGTCGCCACGCTGATGCTGTCCCAGGGCGTGCCGATGATCAGCCACGGCGACGAGTTCGCGCGGACGCAGGGCGGCAACAACAACGCCTACTGCCAGGACAACGAGATCGCCTGGCTGCGGTGGCCGGACACCGGGACGCAGGGCGGCGGGAACCAGGGCGGCGGGACGCAGGGCAGAGGCAGACAGGGCAACGGGGCCCGGGACGGCGGGTCCCAGGGCGGCGGGACGCAGGGCGGCGGGACGCCGGATGCCGGGCTGCTGGAGTTCGCGCGGGCGATGGTCTGGCTGCGCAAGGACCACCCCGTGCTGCGCAGGCGCCGCTTCTTCCACGGACGGCCCGTGGAGGGCACCCACGACGACCTGTCCGACATCGCCTGGTTCACTCCCGAGGGCAGGGAGATGACCCAGCGGGACTGGGACTCGGCGCAGGCGTCCGCGCTGACGGTGTTCCTCAACGGCAACGCGATCTCCGAGCCGGGCCCGCGCGGGGAGCGCATCACCGACGACTCCTTCCTGCTGATGTTCAACGCCTCGCCGAAGGCGCTGGACTTCGTGGTGCCGGTGGACCACGGCCGGCAGTGGCAGGTGGTGGTCGACACCGCCCGCACGGACGGGGTGCCGCCGGGCACCGGGCAGAAGGTGCAGGCCGGCGACCGGCTGACGCTGGTCGACCGGAGCCTGACGGTGCTGCACCGGCCGGTGTAGCGGACCCGCGGCAGGACCGCGGCCGGGGAGCGGACGGTGAGCGGACGGTGACACGAAGGGCGGCTGGGCGGGTACGTAGCTTTCCATGACATCTGAGCGACCCGACCTCGCGGTGCCCACGGCGACCTACCGGCTTCAGTTGCAGCCCGACTTCCCCTTCGCGGCCGCGGCGGCCGCGGTGCCGTACCTGGCCTCGCTCGGCGTCTCGCACCTGCACCTGTCCCCCGTGCTGGAGGCGGTGCCGGGCTCGATGCACGGCTACGACGTCGTCGACCACGCGCGCGTGCGCGAGGAGCTGGGCGGCGAGGAGGGCCTGCGCGCGCTGGCGCGCACCGCGCGGGAGCACGGGCTGGGCCTGGTGGTGGACATCGTGCCGAACCACATGGCGATGTCCCCGCGCCACAACCACGCCCTGTGGGAGGTGCTGCGGGAGGGCCCGAAGTCGTCGTACGCGCGGTGGTTCGACATCGACTGGGAGGCGCAGGGCGGGCAGGTGCTGCTGCCGGTGCTCGGCGGTCCGCTCGGCGAGGAGATCGGGCGGCTGCGGGCCGACGGGGACGTCCTGCGCTACTACGACCACGTCTTCCCGCTGCGGGAGGGCACCGCGGACCTGCCGCTGCCGCAGCTGCTGGACGCCCAGTGGTACCGGCCGGCGTGGTGGCGGCTGGCCCGCACCGAGCTCAACTACCGGCGGTTCTTCAGCATCTCGGAGCTGATCGGGGTGCGGGTGGAGGACCCGGAGGTGTTCGAGGCCACGCACGCGACCGTCCTGCGGCTGCTGCACGAGGGCGTGATCGACGGGCTGCGGGTGGACCACCCCGACGGGCTGGCCGACCCCGACGGCTACCTGCGGCGGCTGCACGAGGCGACCGGCGGCCGCTGGACGGTCGTGGAGAAGATCCTGGCCGACGGGGAGCGGCTGCCGGCCTCCTGGCCCGTGGCGGGCACCACCGGCTACGACGCCCTGCGGCACGTGGACGGCCTGTTCACCGATCCGGCCGGGTCCGAGGAGCTGCTGGGCCGGTACCGGCGCTTCGCGGCGCCGCAGCCGGACCGCGGCGGGGACTGGGCGGCGACGGTGCGGCGGGCTGCGTACAAGGTGCTCACGCACGAGCTGGCCACCGAGATCGACCGGCTGACCCGGGCGGCGGGCCGGGTGTGCTCGACGTCGCCGGACCCGGCCCTGCGCGACCGGGCGCCCTGGGCGCTGCGCACCGCGCTGGAGGAACTCCTGGTGCGCCTGGAGGTGTACCGGCCCTACGCCTCCGGCGACGCCGCCGCGGTCGTCACCGAGCAGGCCGCGGCCGAGGCGCGGCTCGCCTTCGTGGTGCCGGAGGAGGCGGAGGCGGTGGACGTCGTGCGCGGCCTGGTGCTCGGGCGGTACGGCGACGGGCCCGAGCACGTGGAGTTCCGGGCCCGGTTCGCGCAGACCGCGTCGGCGCTGCGCGCGAAGTCCGTGGAGGACACGGCGTTCTACCGCTATGTGCCGCTGCTGTCGGCGACCGAGGTGGGCGGCGAGCCGGGCCGCCCCGCGGTGTCCCCGGAGGACTTCCACGCCTACTGCGCGCGCCTGCAGCGCGACTGGCCGGCGACCGGGACGGTGGTGTCCACGCACGACACCAAGCGCAGCGCGGACGTGCGGGCGGCGCTGGCGGTGCTCACCGAGTGCCCGCAGCGCTGGGCGGACGTGCTGACGGAGGTGACGCACGGCGGCACGTCCGCGCCGGACGCACAGCTGGCGTGGGCGGCGTGGCAGACGGTGTTCGGACTGGGTCCGGCGGACGGGGAACGGGTGCGGGGCGCACTGCTGAAACACGTGCGCGAGGCCGGGCTGTACACGAGTTGGACGGAGCGGGAGGCGGCCTACGAGGACGCGGTGGCGGCGTTCGTCGCGGCGGGGCCGTGCGGCGCGCCGGGTGCGCACGTCGCCGCCCTCCGCCGGGCCCTGGAACCCCACATCCGGGCGAACGTCCTGGGCACCGCGCTGGTGCACCTGACGATGCCGGGCGTGCCGGACGTCTACCAGGGCACGGAGGCCGAGTACCGGGCGCTGGTGGACCCGGACAACCGGCGGGCGGTGCGGTTCCCTCCCGAGGATCCGGGCGACAAGGGCGCGGTGTCGGCGGCGGCGCTGCGGCTGCGCGCCCGGCGGCCCGGCGCCTTCGGGTCCACGGCCGGCTACGAGCCGCTGGCCGCCGAGGGCGCCGCGGCGGCGCACTGCGTGGCGTTCGCACGCTCCGGCGAGGTCGTCACCGCCGTCACCCGGCTGTCGCTGGGGCTGGCCCGCGCGGGCGGCTGGGGCGGCACCGGGCTGTCCCTGCCGCCGGGCCGCTGGTCCGACGTGCTGTCCCCGGAGCGCCGGTTCGCGGGGCAGGTGCGCGTGGCGGAGCTCTTCGAGCGCCTGCCGGTGGCGTTGCTGGAACGGGTGGACGAAGCCGGCTGAACGGACGCGCGCACCGGCCCCGCACCGTCCCGGTCACGGCACGTCGCGGCCACGGCACCGCGGGGGCCGCCGCGCCCGCCGGGCCCACGGCACGCACGAAGGCACGCTCCGGCCACCGGCCGCAGCCGATGCCGGAACGGGTGGACGAGGCGGGCCGGCTGAACGGACGCACGCACCGGCCCCGCACGGTCGCGGCCCCGACACGGAGGGGACCACGTCCCCCTCCGCGCACGCCGGGGCGCGGCACGCGCGCGGAGACGGTCGCGCGGGACCGTCGGAGCGCCGGAGCGCCGGAGCGCCGGGCAGTACCACGGGGCTGTCCGGCGGGCTGTCCGCCGGGTGGTACCGGCGGGCTGTCCGGCGGGCCGGGCCTCCGCCGGGCGTGCGGTCCGGTGGCCGGTCAGTCGTCGTCGAGGGCGAACACCGTCCCCGTGCGGGCTTGCAGCACGCAGGAGTTGGCGAAGGTGTGGGTGTAGTCGATCGGGCGGCCGTGCCACTGTCCGCGTGCCCGGACGGTCACCGGGGCGTAGACCATCGGGCACGGGGTGTTCCGCGCCGGAAGGGCGCCGATGTCGCCGTCGACGGCGGCCAGGTCCGCGCACGCCTCGGCGGCGCGGGCGTGGCCCTGGGGCGGGTCGCACAGCAGCAGGGCATCGCGTGCGGCGCCCGCGGAGGCGTCGCGTGCGGCTCCGGCGGTGGCGTCGCCCCGGGCGACGGTGAGGTAGAGCCATTCGTCCGGGGCGTGGTGCCGGGCGGCCGCCTGTGCGGGGGCGGCGCCGGCGAGGAGGAGGGCGGCGGCCACGAGAACGTCCCGTACCGCTTTCGCCTTGAGGCTGGTCGTCATTCCCCATGCATCGGCACGGCGGCCTGCGCACCCCAGCCCGGCTCACCCGAACGGGAGACGGCGGGCGCGTGCCGGGCGGCCAGTTCGAACGCCGCGTGCACCACCCGCGTCTGGTATTCGACCTGGCGCGCGACCGGTATCCAGCGTGCCGAGCAGCCGTCGCGGTAGTCGGCGCACCACTCGTCGATGAGCCGGTCCAGCTCCGGCAGCGCCCCGGCCGGGTCGCGCCCGGCAAGCGTCAGGAGCTGGTGCAGCAGTCCGGCCGTCCGCAGGGCGACGCGCCGTCCGGCGATGCGCAGGGCGGCCAGGTGGGCGGTGCTCAGCGGTGGCAGCGGGCGCGCGACGTCCGCGACGTCGGGGTCCCAGGTGTCCGCGAGACGGGGGGAGACCAGCAGGTAGTCGTCCACCGGGGCGAGCAGGCGGGCCGCGTCGGGCACGTCCGCGAGGTACGGCCGGATGCGCGCGAGCAGCCGCCCCAGCAGCCGGGTGTCGCGCCGCAGCGTGCGGCCGGCGGTGCGCAGCAGGGCAGCCGCGTCGGCGGGCGGGGAGCCGTCCTCGACGGCGGCGACCCCCCACATGGGCGCCTCCACGACCGCCGTCACGGTGCCGTACCGGTGCGGGTGGTACCAGGTCGACTCGACGGCCGCCTCGGTGATCGCGGCGACCAGGTCGCCGGGCTGCGGCGGCGGGATGTGGTGGACGGCGGGCCCCAGAGCCGGCCAGTACAGGGTGTCGTACGGGCCGAGCTCGCGCGGGACGCCCAGGCGGGCGGCGGCCTGCGCGACGCGCGGGGCGAGTCCGGGCAGGTCGTCGGTGAGCTCGACGAAGCCGCCGCCGACGTCGACGCCGTGCAGGGAGCACTGCAGGAAGGGGCGCAGTTCGTCCTGGACGGCGAGCAGGGCGCGGGTCTCCGGCAGGGCGGCGGCCGCCGCGCCGGCGGGCAGCCATTCGGGCTGTTCCAGGAAGCCCGGCCGGAAGAAGTTCCGGAAGTACCGGCCGAGCGTGTACGGGCCCTTCAGCCATCCCTCGTTGCGGCGCAGGCCGTCGGGGTCGAGGCACAGCAGCAGGTTCCAGGTGGCGTCCGCGCCCTCGGTGAGCAGCGGGTCGGCCAGCGCCCTTTCGGCCAGCCGCAGGGCGGTCGCGCCGCCGACCGGCTCGTTGGCGTGCGGCCCGGCGACGACGAGGGCCTGACGGCTGCCGTGCCCGACGGACAGCAGCCACATGGGCGTGCCGGCCCGCGAGGTGCCGACGCGGCGCAGCCGCGCGTCCCCGGGACGGCGCGCCACCAGCGCCGCGGCGCGGGCCCCCAGCTCGTCCACGGTCGGGTAGCGGAGGAGGGGCGTCAAGGCACACCTCCACTATGCGGCGCCGCCGGTCTCACCAGGGGTACATGGCGTACGCACAGTCAGTCACGAGTTGCGGGGTACGTCAACACCGCGGAGAGGAACGCGATTTGCGCCGTCACGGCAGGCAAGCGCCGCGTCATGTTCAGGCCAACGCTGGACGCTCCGGGGCCGGAGCCTGAGCCAGGCCGGGGCCGGGCCTGAGCCTGAGTCGGAGTCGGAGTCGGGACGGGCCGCTCAGTCGGCCGCGAGCCGGAACGACATCGTGCCGAAGCCGACCTGGTCGCCCTCGCGCACCACGGCCGCGCCGATGACGCGCCGGCCGTTGACGGTCGTGCCGTTGGTCGAGCCGAGGTCGCGCAGCACCCAGGTGCCGCCGTGCCGGCTGAGTTCCGCGTGCACCCGCGAGACCGTCTCGTGGGTCAGGCGCAGCCCGTTGACCGGATCGCGGCCTATGCGCAGCGGGTGGCCGTCGCCCGGGTGGGGCAGCAGCAGCTTGGGCAGCCGCTCGATCTGCCAGGCCCGGCGCAGCCGTACGGTGAATCCGGAGACCGCCTCGACCGTGCCGAACACCACGCGCGAGAAGCGGCTCTCCCGTTGCAGGTCGGCGGTGAGCGCGGCGAGCTCGTCGGCGCGGCGGGCGGCGAGGGCCAGTTCCATGCGGCGGACGAACGTGTCGTGCGACAGCCGTCCCATGGCGACGCCGTCGCGCAGCACCTGCAGCGCCTTGTCGCGCTCCGCGTCGGAGAGCCGCGCGGGGTAGGTGGAGAACTCGAAGGACGACGTCACGTCCGTGATTGTCGGTCAGCGGACCAGCGGGTGTCCAGAAGACGGGAAAGTCGGGAGGACGGCCGCCCACGCGCACGCGTGGCGACGACACTCGCCGCGAAAGACGGGATGCGAGGGCGGATCGATCTCGTTTCAAGCACCATGGACGGGCTACATCACGGTGAGCAGACGAAGGGGAACCGTCCGTGCAGTTCGAGGTGTGGGCACCGAAGGCCGGCCGTGTGACGCTCCATTGCGACGGCGCCGCGCGCGCGTTGGAGCGCGATCCCGAGCGGGCGGGGTGGTGGCTCGGCGAGGCCGAGGCACGGGACGGCTCGCGGTACGGCTTCGCCCTCGACGACGGCCCCGTACTGCCCGACCCGCGCTCCCGCCGGCAGCCGGACGGACCGGACGGCCTGAGCGCCGTCGTCGACCAGGGCCGCTACGCCTGGCGCACGGAGTGGGCCGGGCGCCCGCTGCCCGGCGCGGTCCTGTACGAGCTGCACGTCGGCACGTACACCCGCGAGGGCACCCTGGACGCGGCCGCCGAACGGCTCCGGCACCTCGTCGACCTGGGCGTCACGCACGTCGAGTTGATGCCCCTGTGCCCCTTCCCCGGCCGGCACGGCTGGGGTTACGAGGGAGTCTCGCTGTGGGCCGTGCACGAGCCCTACGGCGGGCCCGAGGCGCTGAAACGGTTCGTCGACCGGGCCCACGAACTCGGCCTCGGCGTGGTCCTGGACGTGGTGCACAACCACCTGGGCCCGTCGGGCAACTACCTGCCGGAGTTCGGCCCGTACTTCACCGACACCCACCACACCCCCTGGGGCGTGGCCGTGAACCTGGACGCCCCGGGGTCGGACGAGGTGCGGGCCTACCTGCTGGGAAGCGCTCTGGCGTGGCTGCGCGACTACCGGCTCGACGGGCTGCGCCTGGACGCGGTGCACGCGCTGAAGGACACGCGCGCGTGCCACTTCCTGGAGGAACTGTCGACGGCCGTCGACGGCCTCGCGGCGGAGACGGGCCGCCCGCTGTTCCTGATCGCCGAGTCCGACCTGAACGACCCCAGGCTCATCACCGCCCGCGCGGAGGGCGGCCTCGGGCTGCACGCGCAGTGGAACGACGACTTCCACCACGCCCTGCACACCGCGCTGACCGGCGAGTCGCAGGGCTACTACGCCGATTTCGCGCACGCCGGCCTCGGGGCGCTCGCCCGGACGCTGACGAACGGCTACTTCCACGACGGCACGTACTCCAGCTTCCGCGGCCGGCACCACGGGCGTTCCCTGGACCGCACCCGGGTGGCCGGTCACCGGCTCCTCGGCTACAGCCAGACCCACGACCAGGTCGGCAACCGCGCCCAGGGCGACCGGCTCGCCGCCTCCCTGCCGCCCGGCCTGATCGGCTGCGCGGCCACCCTCACGCTGACCGCGCCGTTCACGCCGATGCTGTTCATGGGCGAGGAGTGGGCGGCCGGCACTCCCTGGCAGTTCTTCACCGACCACACCGACGCCGAGCTCGCCGAGGCGGTACGGCGCGGCAGGCGACGGGAGTTCGCGGCACACGGCTGGGCCGAGGAGGACGTGCCCGACCCGCAGGACCCGGCGACCCGGGAGCGCTCCTGCCTCGACTGGAGCGAACCCGAGCGGGAGCCCCACGCGCGTGTGCTGGCCTGGTACCGGCGGCTGATCGCGCTGCGGCACGAGCAGCCCGACCTCACCGACCCCGACCTGGCCGACATCAAGGTGGCCCACGACACCGCGGAGCGCTGGCTCGCCTTCCGTCGCGGTGACGTCCGGGTGGCCGTCAACCTCGCCGAGAAGCCGGCCGCGATCCCCCTGGGACCCCGGCGGGCGCGTGTGCTGGCCGCGTGGGAGCCCGTCGAGCCGCCCGGCGCGGACGGAGTGCTGCACGTGCCGGCCCAGTCGAGCGTGGTGCTGCTGCAGGGCTGACCGACCACACCGACGCCGAGCTCGCCGTGTCGTCCCGGGTTTCAGAACCCGTCGTCCGAGCCGTCCTCGCGCAGCTCCGTCGCCCGTTCCAGGAGGATCGCCTCCCAGGCCCGCCGCAGCTGGGTCCGCAGCAGCGGCAGCGGGCCCGCGTCCTGGCCGCCGAGGCGTGCGGCCAGCCGGATCACCGTGTCGCAGCGGGCGAGCCACAGGCCGCGCAGGCAGGGCCGGGCGCCGTAGCCGGCCAGGGTGGCGGCGCGCACGGCCGCCGGGGAGCCGACGGCGAGAGCGAGGCCGGCGATGTCCTCGGCGGGGTCGCCGACGGCCGCGCCGGACCAGTCGAGGACCCCGCGCACCCGCCCGTCGGCGGTGGTCACCAGGTGCTCGCCCCTGAGGGCGTGGTGGACCAGGACCGCGGTGCCGGACTGGGCGGCGAGCTGCGCCGCGGCCGGACCGGTCAGCTGGGCCATCCGGCCGGAGTCGAACTCGTCGGCGGCGCGGAGTCGTTCGGCCGCCTGCACGGCCATCCGGCGCAGCGCCTCCAGGGAGCGCGGAGCGGTGCGCGGGACGCCGAGCGTCTCGGCCTGCCGGACCGGCACCTCGCGCAGCCCGCCGAGCAGCCCGGCGAGGTCGGCCTCGCCGACGGCCGACACGTCGTGCTCCTCCGCCGTGCCGCCGGGCAGCTTCGCGTCGAGCGTGTACGTCAGCCCGGGCGCCCACTCGCCGCGCGCCACGCTCGTCGGCACGGTGACCGGCAGGTGGGGCCGGACCAGCTCGCGCAGCCGCAGCTCGCGGCGCTGGCGGACGACGGCCTCACGGTCGAGGGCGAGACGCAGCACGTGCCTGCCGCCGACCCACCAGGTCGAGTGCCCGCCGCCCTCGGTGACGGGCCGTACCTCGGGTCCTGCGGTGCCCGTGCCGTCCGCGCCCTCCTTGAGCAGGGTGCGGACCAGCCGGCGGACGGTGTCCGCGGTGGGTGTCGGTGCCTGGGTCATGGTCGCGCCGTCGTCGTCGGGGATGTGCCGGTCTTCCGGGGTGGTTCACTCCACTATGGCCATCTCCCGGGTGGTGGTGTTCAGGCGGCGGCCGCCGTCCTCGGTGACCGTGACGATGTCCTCGATGCGCACGCCGAACCGGCCGGGCAGGTAGACGCCGGGCTCCACGGAGAAGCACATGCCGGGCACGAGGGGCTGCCGCTCGCCCTCGATCATGTACGGCGGCTCGTGCGTGGTGACGCCGATGCCGTGGCCGGTGCGGTGGATGAAGTACTCGCCGTATCCGGCGTCGGCGATGACCGCGCGGGCGGCCCGGTCGACGTCCTGGCAGGGCACGCCGGGACGGACCGCGCGGAAGCCCGCCTCCTGGGCCTCGCGTACGAGGTCGTGCACCCGGCGCTCCTCGTCGGTGGGTTCGCCGACGTGGACGGTGCGGGAGGTGTCGGAGCCGTAGCCGTCCTTGAGGCCGCCGAAGTCGAGGACGACCATGTCGCCGCGCTGGATGACGCGGTCGCCGGCCTCGTGGTGGGGGTCGGCGCCGTTCGGGCCGGAGGCGACGATGGTGAAGTCGACCTGCTCGTGGCCGTACTGCCGCAGCAGGGCGGCGAGGTCGGCGGCGACCTCGGACTCCCGGCGGCCGCCGAAGGTCACCTTGCGGATCTCCTCGAACGTCCGGTCCGCGGCCGCGCCGGCGGCGGCCAGCAGCCGCAGTTCGGCGGCGTCCTTGACCCCGCGCAGCATCGGCAGGGCTTCGGTGAGGGAGGCGTAGGAGGTGCCGGGCAGCGCCCGCTGCAGCCCGAGCAGGTGCATCGCCCAGGCGTTGTCGCTGATGCCGAAGCGTCCGTCGACGGCTAGGAGGGCGGCGGTGGCGGCGTACGGGTCCTTGCCGTCGGTCCAGTCGCGCAGGCTCATGGCGGGCGCGCCGGGGGCCTTGGCGGCGTCCGGGGCCTCCAGGGTGGGCACGACGAGGACGGGGGTGCGTCCGGGGGCCAGGACGAGCAGGGTGAGCCGTTCGGTGACCGGGGGCGCGTATCCCGTGAGCCACACCATGTCCGGCCCCGGCGCCACCAGGAGCCCGGCGAGACCCGCGTCGGCGGCCGCGGCCGCGGCGCGCTCCATGCGGGCCCGGTAGTCGTCGGCGGTGAAGGGCGAGGTCGTGCTGCCGGTCATCCGGGCCTCCTCGAGCAGGTGAAGGGATCACTGTGTCACGCTCAGCATCCTGCCCGTACGCGGGGAACGGCGCGAGCCGGTTACCCGGTTCCGCGGGTGTTTCCCGTCCCGCGGGGCGGGTCAGGTCACGACGCCGGGCACGACCGTCAGCTCCTGCCGGGCACCGTTCCGGTGGCGCACCGTCAGCGTCACCCGGGAGCCGGGGCGGGTCCGGGCGACGGCGGCGGCGAGGTCGGCGGCCGAGCCGACGGGGTTACGGCCCAACGCGAGGAGCACGTCACCCGTGACGAGGCCCGCCGAGGCGGCCGGACCGGGGACGTGGACGGCGACCACCAGCGCGCCGGTCTTCCTCTCGTCGCCCCTGCCGTCGATGGCGTCCGTGCGGGTCACGGCATCCAGGGCGTCCACGGCCTCCACACCGAGGGTCGCGGGCGCGGCGACGGGCGCCGCGCCCGGTGCCGACGGGGCGGGCGGCGCCGGGCGGGCGGGGGACGGCGCCGCCGGGGCCGCGTGGCGTCCCGCGCGGGCGATTCCGTCCAGGCCGGCCGGGCCGATCGCCGTGGCGCCGAGGATGCCGAGGCCGACCCCGGACAGCAGCAGGACCGTCCCGGCGATCAGCCCGGAGAGCACGGCCCTGAGCCGCCGGAGCCGCCTCCGGGTGGCGTGCGGACGCCGGGCGGGGGGTGGCACGGCCGCCGAGCCGTCGCCGGGCGGGCGGCCGGGCAGCGGCTTGGGACGCAACGCGGTCTGTTCCATCGAAGGCCTCCGGCTGACGCGGATCGGTTGCGCCGGGTGCCCTACCCGGCGGACCGGCGCGCGACGAGCCACGAACGAGTGAGACTGCCCAGGGGCGGAACCGGGTCACGGCCCGCGACCGCGGGCAGGGGCCGGTCGCGGCCAGTGCCGTGAGGTTGCGTACGTCGGCACACCGTGGCACGTCGAGGGGCGGAAACGGGCCCGCCCTTCGCAGCCCACAGTCGAGCCGACGGGGGTCGCTGAGTGCGCCATGGCGCAGTGCCGGCGGCTGCGACCCAGGGCGGCAGCACGACCCGCACGCCGGGCCGCCCGACGAGCCCGCCCGCCGGACCGACAACAGGCACCCGCCCCGGGCTCCGGCGCGTCCGGCCGACAGACACCGGCAGGGCACCGGGACGCCGACCGGAGCACCAGGCCGGGCAGGCGCGGCCGGGCCGGCAGCACGACCCGCAGCCGGGCCGCCCGACGAGCCCGCCCGCCGGACCGACAACAGGCACCCGCCCCGGGCTCCGGCGCGTCCGGCCGACAGAC